>JBBIHV010000121.1:0-4836 GCA_037446835.1 Sunxiuqinia sp.
CCGCCTGCCGAATCTCCTTCGACCAGGAAAATCTCGCAAAGGGAAGCGTCTTTTTCAGAACAATCGGATAGTTTCCCCGGAAGCCCGGCTCCGGAAAGAACATTTTTGCGCTGCACCAGTTCCCTGGCCTTCCGGGCTGCGTGACGGGCAGTGGCCGCAAGAATGACTTTGTTTACGATGGCACGCGCCGACCGTGGATTCTCTTCCAGGTAATTCGCCAGCATTTCGCTCACGGCCTGATCGACTGGCAAACTGATTTCGGAATTACCCAGCTTGGTTTTTGTCTGTCCTTCAAACTGGGGCTCGGCCACTTTTACCGAAACCACTGCAGTCAGTCCTTCACGGAAGTCGTCGCCACTGATTTCGAATTTCACTTTTGAAAGCATTCCGCTGCTTTCGGCATACGATTTCAGGGTACGGGTCAACCCGCGGCGGAACCCGGTGAGGTGCGTTCCACCTTCAATGGTGTTGATGTTGTTGACGTAAGAATGAATATTTTCGGTAAACGAAGTATTGTAATGCAGGGCAATTTCAACAGGCACCCCGGCTTTTTCGGCTGTAATATGGATGGTTTCGTCGATGAGGCGTTCGCGTGTGTTGTCGAGGTATTCAACAAATTCCTTCAGCCCTTCTTTCGAGAAAAATTCTTCATGTTTGTAGTGGTAATCGCCATCTTCAATTTTAACCCTTTTGTCGGTTATATTTAGCTGCAATCCCGCATTCAGGAAGGCAAGTTCGCGTAAACGTGCCGCTAAAATTTCGAATTTATATTCAGTACTAAGAAAGATCGAATCGTCGGGTTTAAATGTTGTTGTTGTACCGGTACGATTGGTTTCGCCAACTATTTTCACATCGTAAAGAGGCTTCCCTTTACTGTATTCCTGCTGCCAGATTTTACCGTCGCGATGCACCTGAACAGTCAGCAAAATTGAAAGTGCATTCACGCACGAAACACCAACGCCGTGCAACCCCCCGGAAACTTTGTAGCTGCCCTTGTCGAATTTTCCGCCGGCATGCAGCATGGTCATTACCACTTCGAGGGCCGACCGGTTTTCCTTGGTATGAATCTCGGTTGGGATTCCACGTCCGTCGTCGATAACGGTTACCGAGTTGTCTTCGTTAATAAAAACATCAATGTTTTTGCAGTAACCTGCCAGCGCTTCATCAATCGAATTATCAACAACTTCATAAACCAGGTGGTGCAACCCTTTTTCGTTCACATCGCCAATATACATGGCCGGACGTTTGCGAACTGCTTCCAATCCTTCAAGTACCTGGATGCTGTCGGCATCGTAACCTCCATTTTCATTCTGTATTCCCCAGTCCTGGGTTTCTTCAATTTCTCTCATCAATTTAAATATTTAATTATCCCAAATTTATGCCCCATTCAATCCTAAACGAAAGGATTAAAACCAGTTTCAGAAAACAAATCTTCTTCTGTTCTATTGAAAATTGACTGATTGGGTAAAAATAAAAGATATTCGATTTTCACTACGCAATGTATTCAATAACCAAGTTGCAAATGTAGCAAAAAACTCGTTACCCCTTACGGTAAAAACGACAATCAAAACGTTAAACTTTTTAACATTTTATAAACTTTATAATTTCTGAAAATCAGCAAATTAAGCCTGAAATTAAATTCCTGAAAACGTGGCTCCCACGAATCAAAAATCCCGTCTGTTTTCAGAACGAATAGCTGATTCCGGCCAGCCAGTTGAGACCTTTGGATGTGTAGCCCAGCCATTGTTCGTACTTCTGAAACCCAAAATTATGAAGTTTGCCAAATAAGCTCAGTGATTTGGAAAATTGGTATTCGACACCGGCGTTCAGGTCGATGATCGGGTCCATCGAAATTTGCATTTCAGTAGGATTTACTTTGGCTCCGGTCAACGGATCATTTTGATGCGAATTTTGGATCAACGCTTTTCTGCTGCCAATCACGATTAGGTCGGTTGTAAATTTTAGCTGTTCAGTTGGCTTGAAAACTCCGGAAAACGTGAGCTCGAAATTTGGCATTTGCCACGCATAGGGCTGTGTTTTCAGGTTGTACGAATAATAATTTCCCAGAAGATGGAGCGAAAAGTTGTCGGATACTGTGTGCATCACTTCACCCGATAATTTCAGGATATTTACATCGTCGTAAAGCCAACTGAACGTATTTTCCAGCCTGCGATTGGTAACCGTTGCATTAAATGCCTCGAAACCAGAAATGTAGTAAAAATGCTGGCCTTTCACCTCCGAATACGAGGCATCGGCCACAAAATTGGTTTTCGAACCGATCTTGCCTTTAAACCCTCCTGAAAAAACGGTTTTGTAATTGGCATTGGCCACATCGTGATACGGATCGACATACGGATTTTCTTCTGCAATGGCCGACCAGGTGTTATGCTGCAAATGCCCGTCAACTCCGGCATACAGCGTCAGAACCTGCGCAACCGGCGACCATTCGGCCTTTACTTTTGGCCAAACCAGGAACGAATTGGCACCTTTGTCAAATACGGCAGTGGTATTCAATCCAACCTCCAGTTTGGCGTTTTCGCCCGACCATTCAAACGATGGATTTATATTCACCAATATTTGCTGCCGATGACCGTAGGCCAAAAAATTACGGTTCCAGATGCTGTCGTCCCGGTAATAAGTCAGCGAAGTCGCCAGCCGCCCCAGGGCGCTGTCTATCTTCTTGCTCATTTCTCCCGAAAAAACGGTTTGCCGTTCGGTTTGCCCGGTTTTGCTGATCAGGTAATGGTAGTTAATTCCAAAATCGTAGTTGAAGTCGTATTTCGAAAGCGATTCGCTCTTCAGGCGCACACTGGCCGTTCCCTTCGAAAAATATTGCCGGTCTCCGAAGTACGGGATCATTAACGTTTTCAAATCATCGTTCAGCGGATTGCCGGTGTACCCGTAGTACGTGAAAGCCTTCCGGTCGTAAGCCAAACTCCCGGTCAGGCTCGACTTCCTGAAAAACTTCTGTCCAAAGATTTCGGCCGAATTATTCGATTCCGGAGCACTTACTTTATCGTCGTTCAGCAGTTTAACTTTTCCGGAAGACGAAAGGTGCCTGAAGTGTATCCCAAAATTCGAATTTTTGTCGGGTTTGCTGTTGAAGAAAAACTCGCCATAAGGCGTCAGGTAATTTCCGATGCCCAGGTTGAGCAGGCCCATCCCCATTTCGGGTTTCGGCTCACCCACCATTTTTGCAGCAGCCACCGGGGTAACCTCTATGGTCGAAAAAATCGGTTTGCTGAAAATCGAATAATCGAAAGTTGGCGTTTCAGTCGGTTCGGCAACTACCTTTGGAATATCGTTAATTTTTACAGCTTCCTGAATTTCAGGCTGATATGCTTTGGTGACCTCAACTTCCTGTTTCAGCTTCGTGGAATCTTTTTGTGCCATAACATTGCCAGCGCCAAAAAGAATGATGCCTGTTAAAAGAATGACTGTGGAAAAATATCGTTTCTTCATGTTCATCTATTTTTTATCTCCGCCAATGTTGATTTCGAGTGGTTTGCTCTGATTTTTCGACTGACTGGCCTCAGCGGTTTCAATCAGTTGCAGCTTCTGCCGGGTAATTTCCTGAATGCCGTCGTTCGGGTCGGGGTAATTATCCTGAATACTTTTCAGGGTATGTTTGGCCTGAAATTCGTCGCCGTTTTTCAGGTAAATATCCGAAAGCAAAATGAAGCTTTTTGCCAGCCAATACTGGTGGGGCGAATTTTTGTCGATGAAATCCATGATCTCCGCTTCGGCCTCTTTCAACTTTTGTTTTCCGAAGAGAATATCGGCAACCCGGAATTTGGCTTCGGCACCTTCTGCCGAATTGGTATCGGACGAAAGCTGACGCAAAATCGGTAATGCCTTGTCGAGATCGCCCGTTTGGTAATACGACATGGCCAGATTGTAATTGGCTTCGCGCTTCAGAATATCCGAAACTTTATCGGAGCCAAGCACCTGGGTGGCTGCGTCGATGCACCCCGGATAATTTTCAAGTTTAAACTGACAGCGCATGATCCCGGTCCGCGCATCGAGCAGATTATTGGCCGAACCCGAAACAGTTGCATACTTCTGGAACCAGGCCAGCGCCTGCTGATAGTTTTTGGCATCGTATTCCAAACCGGCGCCTTTTGCCAGGGCGGCTTCGGTAAACGAATTGTCGGGTTGCGAAATCACGTATTGATATCCGGCCAGGGCTTTGTCGTTTTCACCGGCGGCATAAAGCAATTCGGCCAGGTAAAATTGTGCATTCAGGGCAAAACTTCCGTTCGGGAACTGGTTGAGATAGTGCTCGAGCTGTGGCCGGGCCTTGGCGTCGTGCGACATGTACAATTTTTCGGCGGTCTGGTATGTCAGCGAATCCTGTTCGTTCACCGAAACCTGGACCCCGCTCCCCAGTTTCGAGGTATAGTGAACGTAGGAATCCACATCGTTCATTTCAACATAGTTATTTTTTATTCCGGCCAGGGCGGCCTGCATTTCCGGGCCGTTGGGAGCGCTCTCCACAGCCTGCTTGTAATATTTTATCGACTCGGGGTAATTGTTGGCATTGTAGTAAACCAATCCGAGCTGCACCAAAGTTTCGGTTGCATAGGTACTCTTCGGAAATTTGCCCAGCAAATCCTTGTACTCAACGATGGCCTGCTGCGGCTGGTTTATGCGCTCATAAGTCCGGCCCAGTTCAAACAAAGCGTCATCCTGATACGATGAATTCGGGAAATTCTGAACCAGTTGCTGCAACCCGTTTATTTTCCCCTGGTTGTCGCGCTGAAGCCCGAGACAGAATGTTTTCTGAAACAGCGAATAATCGGCATCATACACGTTCAGGCGCAAGGCTTTGTCGTA
>JBBIHV010000121.1:4936-8476 GCA_037446835.1 Sunxiuqinia sp.
AATCATTCAGGCGGTACCAGGCCTCGGCTTTCCAGAAAAGCGAAAGCGCACGATAATTCTTGTTGAAATCGCCGGCTCCGATACTTTTGTCGAAATTTTCGATGGCAGCCTTGTAATCCAGATCGTTGAAACATTCCAGCGCCCGGAAATAGGCCACCCGCTGATACGCTTTCTTCACCGGCTGGCTTTTAACCTTGATGTTTTCGATCGAAGTCATGGCATCGCGGAAATTGCTGGTGCTCATGTAAACTTTCACCAGGTAATCGTAGGCCGCGTCATTCCGCTCCGAATTCGGGTACAACGAAATGTATTTATCGAAGGCCTTGATGGTTTCGTTAAACGGCGAATAGGAAAGTTCGTATGTTATTTTGGCGTAATTGAACAAGGCGTCTTCTTTTATTTTCGCATCAAAATCGAATTCAGAAGCTGCCTCGAAAGCCTGCCGTGCCTTGTTTTTATCGTTGGTTTCCACGTAGCAGTCGGCCAGATGGTAGTACGCGTTCTGAGCCAGTTCGTCCTTCCCTTTGGTTGCAATTTCAAAGTGTGGAATAGCTTTCGCGTCTTCACTGTTCAGGTAGTAGCAATAACCGAGCTCGTAATTTTCTTCGCGCCCCTGGTTGGCCTTGTCAGAAAGATAGAATTCGAGAAACTGGATGGCCTCTTTAAACTGGCGCAGGTGAAACAGCGAATTTCCCAAAATGCGGGCCAGTTCGGGCTGCTGATCGGACGATACCGTGTTGATCAGCGGCGTGGTGTAATCAACCACTTCCTTGTATTTCCCCTGCCGGTAATAAATCTGGCTGATGTAAAACGGGATAACTTTCTTGAAAACCGGGTTCTCCTGAAGTTTCAGGAATTCATGTAGCGCGGTTTCGTAATTTCCTTTCAGGTACTGGATGTGCCCCCAGTAATATTGCGACGGGGCTGCATACTCAGACTTGCCGTCTTTTACCTGCGAAAAATCGGCAGCCGCGGCATCCAGCTTTTCAAGCTGAAAATTGGAATAGGCACGCAGGTAATAAAAATGAGCCTGTTGCTGGTAATCAAGCCCCGAAAGGTCGATACCTTCAACTGCTTTCAGCACGGCCTGATACTTCTGTTTGCCAAACTGGAAGGCAGCCAGTTCAAACAAAGCCCTGTTCCGGAACGAACTTTCAGGATAACGTTTCAGAAAATCAGCAACCTGATCTTCGGCATTCCGGTTGTCGAGCTTCAAACCACACAAAGCCTTGTAGAACAGCGCTTCGGCTTTAACATCCGAATCGTTGCCCGCCTTGTTTGCAAGCCGGTCAAATTCGTGAAGCGCAGAAACAAAATCGCCTGCCGAATATAAATCTTTGGCCTTTTGGAGTTCAGGATTGATGGACTGATAGTAAACCGTTTGCTGCGCCTGAATCAGGACCGGCGCCAAAACCGGCAGAAACAGCAGGAAAATGAACCGGAAAGTCTTCATCATATCTGGATAATTATTTCGGAATTTCAGAAAATATTTTGCCCGAGGATCAAATTGCATCCTGCTTTTTAATGACAGGATTTTGTCAGGCAACGTTGCAGAGGTAAAATTAATTATTCCTTGCGGCTCTTTCCTGAAATCCGGTTGAATTCTAAACAAAAACTGATAATTCGGACTTATTAGTATCTGGAAGGATAAAAAAAATTAGTTTTGCATACCAACAAATTTGTAATTCAAATGTCAGCCGAAAACATCATCGAACTTAAAAATGCCGATATTTTTCAACGCGAGCACCGGGTCCTTTCAGACATCAGCCTGGAAATAAAACGTGGCGAATTTGTTTACCTCATCGGGAAAGTTGGTACCGGAAAAACAAGCCTGATCAAGACCATGAATGCCGAATTGCCACTCGAAAATGGTGAAGGCAGCGTGGCCGGGTTTAACCTGATTGGACTGAAAACCCGCGACATTCCAGCTTTGCGCCGGAAACTGGGGGTTGTTTTTCAGGATTTCAGGCTGCTGAGCGACCGGAATGTTTACGAAAACCTTGTTTTTGTGCTGAAAGCGACCGACTGGAAAGACGAAAAGGAAATTGCCAACCGCATAAATACCGTGCTCGACCTGGTTGCCATGACCCATAAATCGAAATCGATGCCCCACCAGCTCTCGGGCGGCGAGCAACAACGGGTGGTCATTGCACGCGCTTTGCTGAACGAGCCGGAAATCATCCTGGCCGACGAGCCCACCGGAAACCTCGACCCACAAACTTCAATCGAGCTGATACAGATTTTTAAAGACCTGAACGACAAAGGAAAAACGGTGGTAGTGGCCACGCACGACTACCCGCTGATCAGGCGTTTCCCGGCACGCATCATAACCGTTGACGAGCAAAAAATATACGAAACGGTGATCACAAAAAAGGAACCCCTGGGGTAAAAGTGCCTCCTCCCGCTTATTTCAATTCATATTCTTTCGCCAAACTGATATTCACCGGTCCCATGATTCCTGAAACACGCAAATACTTGTCGGCATCGGGGACGTTAAATTTACTGATGTTCGTTTTTGTCAAGCGCTGGTTTTCAGGCAGTTTGCCATCGCCAATCAGGCGGTTGGGCCATAAATTTACGACTTCAACTTCCAGATCGTTGGTTCCGGGCTTCGCAAACTGAGTGATGTCGAAACGGAAAGGCGCGCACCACAAAACCTGCATTTGGTGACGGTTGATTTTCACCGAAGCCATTTCCTTCACATTTCCCAAATCCAGGATCAGCCGGTGTTCTTTTATATCCTGATCTTTTAACTGAAAGGATTTCGTGTAAGTTGCTGTTCCTGAATAGTATTTGATATCCGGATCTTCAAATTCGGCCCACGATTTCAACTGATCGGTTTTCACGCTTTCCGGGCCTCCCCACTTCCGATCAAAATGAATCGTCCATTCTGCGGAAAGCTGAACAATTTCGTCAGGACCGACCGATTTAAACTGATCTTTCCGCCCATCCGACCACCGCACATTGTATGTTCCGGGCTCATTAATTTCAGCCGTAACCAGTTCGCCTTTTCGCCGAAAATCAATGTACGAATGGGTTTTCGATTCGAAACTAAATCCCGGAAAAACCGGCTGACCTTCTTTCGTGATTTCGGTTACGTGTGGTTTTTGTTTGGCTGTTCTGAAAACAATAAACTTCGAACCTTCAGGCTCAAAAAGCAGCGGGATGATTGTCCGTCCGTTTTCTTCACGGTAAGTCATTATTTCCTCTATTTCTCCGGTAACCGGGTTCCAGAATTCAGGAATTTTGCCCGAAACACGGAAACTGCATTCTGTTTGTTCCCAGCGGTCGGGAAGTGTTTTCAGGTATCGGTATTCAAAATCGTTGTAAGCCATCTGGCTGAAGCGGTTGGTTACCAGATAAATTTCCTGGTCGCTGGTGGTGCGGTGTATCCAGTCGAGCGCGGTTTTCGGGTGCGTGCCTTTAAACGTAAAATCGGGCTGAATTTTCATGTCTGCCAAAACCTCGTTCACATCTTTTCCCCAGATCACGCGGCCTTTGCCATATTGATTTTCTGTTTTGGTAGTATCTCCTGAATTT
>JBBIHV010000121.1:8576-11853 GCA_037446835.1 Sunxiuqinia sp.
AACTTCTCTGGAGCATTTGTCCCAGTCGTAGCCAGCTTTTAACTCCGGAAGTTCTTCCTTCAGGAACACGAAATTCGGAACATCGTCGCCGTAATAATACAGCACGTCGGCCACGAACAGCCCCTGCTGAAGCAGAAACATGTTCCGGTCGAGGTAGCTGATGAAATCTTTCGATTGTTTCCACCAGGTCACATTCGGGTTCAGGTGCGTTCCGGCAAAATATTCGTCGCCCGGCTGACCGGATTCTTTCGGCGACGAGGTAAACGTGTGCCACACAATCCGGTTCACTCCTGAACAAAATACCCGGTCGATGTTGCCTTTCAGGTCCATTGGCGAGCGTTCCCACTGCGGGCCGATGCTGGTCGGGCCTTCGGCCGCCACAAAACGTTTGCCATTGGTGTGTGCCACGCAGGCGCTCTGGCGTACCGAGAGCCGCTCATCGTCTTTGATGCGGTGCGTGTTGGCCATGGCCCAGAATTCGCCCTGTGGAAAATCGCTGATGGCCATCACTTTCAGGGCATCAATTGGCGCCGAATGCGGGCCGCCCGATTCGGGATGGATGCCCATTCCATATTTGTGTGCCAGGTTATAGAAAAGCTGGTAATGGTTGTCGGCCACACAATCGCCAATGGTTTGGCGAAAATCGTGCAAAAAGCGGTCGGTTTCGTCGCGGTCGTCCACAATTCGCCCGGCCAGCACCGGCATGAATTTTCGGATGTCGTATCCGCGGTATTTCTTAAAATACGCCGGAAAGTCTTTTGTCCAGCTTACCAGTCCCATTTCCCAACTGTCGGTTTGCAGGAAATGAACACTTTTCCCAACGGATTGTGCCGTTTCGATGAGCGGAATGATGACGGTATTGGCGAACAAATCGAAAGCTTTCGGGTCCAGGTGATCGACCGACAAACCTTCCCATCCGTCGCTGCTGGTCGAGGTGCGTGCACCGGTGCAGGTATAGCCATATCTGATAATCGTCCAATCACCTCTGGGTGCATCCCATTCGAGCTTTCCATTCCTGAAGTTTGCAGTCAAATCGACGATTTCATCTTTGCTGATGGCCATCATTTTGCCGTCTCCATCGTAATCCTGGCGCAGCTCATAAAGCGGATAAATGCCTTTCCAGCCAATTTCTTCGTTGAACGATTTTATTTTCCAGTTTTCAATGGCTTCATTTTGTACCGGAGCGCCTTCTTTTTTCGGGATGGCCTGAACGCAAATATCCTGATAATACAGATTCTTTAAAGGTTGTGGCAGGTCCATGCCGATTTTTTTGCCTCCGGCGACATCCACTTCCGACCAGACAATTTTTTTCATGGCAAATTCAGGAGTGATCGACGGGCCGCCGGGATTCCAGCCGCTTCCCAGGTTTACGCTCAGTTCAATGCCCACACGATCGGCTTCTTTTACGGCATGTTTGTACAATTCCATCCATTCGGGGCTCATAAAAACCGGTCCGGCAGGTGTTTTGTGCGCTACTTCGTAATTCGAGCTTCCGGCATCGACGACCGAGGCGCCGCCGTAACCTTTGGCTTTCATTTCCTCCAGGTCGCGGGTGATGGCTTCCTTGGTGGTCATGCTGTTGAGCCACCACCAGTAGCACCGCAGGCGCGATTCGGCAGGCGGGTCTCCGAAACCGGATTTTATTTCAGGATAATTTACATCCTCTTTTGGAAGCAGTGAATAGTTCGATTGCCCTGAAACGGCCATCGTGGCAAAAAGGATCAGGAAGAATGCAGTAAGTTTTAACATCCTGTGGCGGTTTTTTTTATTCCTGAACCTGCTCGGCCATTATTCTTCATCTTCGCCATATTTGTACGATTCGATGATGGAGTTTAGCATTTCTTCGGTCATCGACGCGTTGTCGCCCAATAAAAAAGCGATTTTCTGGACAGTTTCCAGATTCTGCCGGTTCACCCGCTGGGCACGGCTGATAATTTCCTCGCGAACCAGCGATGGAGCCGACATATCGCGCAGCAAGGCACCCACTACCCGGTGTTTATAAATGGTGATGACCGAGACGTGCAGCAATTTGTTCTGAACTTTCAGGTCACGCTCAATGGCATTTTCGCCCGAATTCATGGTGGTCGAAAACATTTTATAGATCACGTCAGGCACCAGTTCCTTCAGGTCGGCACCGTGCAGCCCCGGAATCGTTTCAAATAGTTCTTCAATTTCAGGCCCGCAAATTTTGGCAAATGCCTCGTTTGAATCGATTACTTTAAAGTCGCTGTCGATAATAATAATCCCGGCCCTGATTTTGTGCATCATGGCCGAAGCGATAACCGTTGCTTCGCGTGCTTTTTCCAGTTTCCGCTCTGCCTTTTTCCGTTCGGTGATGTCGAAAATCGAGCCAACAATTCCAGTTACTTCGCCCTGATTGTCGCGGATAACAGCCTTATTGAAAACTACATCATGCAAAATACCAGCGGCATCCCTGAATTTGGCTTCGTAACTCTGATCGCCGGGGCTGTCGAGCAATTCCTGATCGCGCTGGGCATAAATTTCAGCAATTTCGAACGGATGGATGTCGAAAACAGTTTTCCCGATGATCTGCGATTTGGGCAGTCCGAGAAGTTTCTCCTGGGCCAGGTTGCAAGCCATGTAAACACCTTTCAGGTCGCGGTAAAAAATGGGAATGGGCAGTGCATCAATAATTTTCTGGTGCAATTCCGGATCTTCAGCAAAGCCCGGGTTGATTGGTTTTTCTTCGTAAATCATAGTGTGTAAATTTCGAACTTAAATTACAAAACCAATCTTGAATTCGCAATTTTATTTTTCGGGACCAGCTTTTATTTTGAAACAGGCCGATGATTGTTTTTCGCTTTGCCGACCTTACGTGTAACCAATCTAAATAAGGCCGAATATTAATTCCGGCCAACTGATTTTGGTTATTTTTTCGGAAATTTGCGGCTAAGTTATTTGTAAAAACAATGAAGATAAGAGAGATCGCCGCAATTTTAAATGCAACGATATCGGTTGGTGCTGAAAGGTTGGAAGAGGAAGTTGAAATGGGTTACAGTTCTGATTTGATGAGTGATGTATTAACGCTTGACACTGACAACCTGGTACTTATCACCGGCTTGGTCAACCTTCAGGCCATCCGCACGGCCGAGATGGCCGACATCCGGGCCATTGTCCTGGTCCGGAACAAAAAAGCCAGTCGGCAAATGATTGAGCTGGCCTCCGAAAACAGAATGTGCATTCTGGAATCACCTTACTCACTCTTTAAATCAAGCGGACTGCTTTTTCAGGCGGGACTAAAACCAATTTATTGAAA
>JBBIHV010000122.1:0-3431 GCA_037446835.1 Sunxiuqinia sp.
ACATCGATAATGGTTACATCGGCGCCCAGGCCACCAGCCATTTTAGCGGCTTCGGTCCCAACAATTCCACCGCCAATAATCAAAACTTTTGCTGGTGGCACTCCGGGAACTCCTCCAAGCAATACACCGTATCCACCAAAAGTTTTTTCCAGGTATTTTGCACCTTCCTGAACCGACATCCGGCCAGCGACTTCCGACATCGGGATGAGCAATGGCAGCGAACGGTCGGGCATTTCTACCGTTTCGTAAGCCAGACAAATTGCCCCGTTTCCGATCATCGCATTGGTAAGTGGCTCGTTTGACGCAAAATGGAAGTAAGTAAATAAAATCTGTCCTTCTTTAATCAGCTTATATTCCGTCTCAATCGGTTCTTTCACCTTAATGATCATCTCAGCTATCGCATACACTTCTTCGATGGTTGGAAGAATTTTTGCGCCTGCATGAAGGTAATCCTCATCACTGAACCCGCTTCCCATGCCGGCTGCGGTCTGCATGTAAACAGTATGTCCGTTTTTCAGCATTTCGGCCACACCTGCCGGGGTTAAGGCAACCCGGTTTTCGTTGTTTTTAATCTCCTTTGGAACTCCTATAATCATCGCCGTAATATTTTATTGTTTTCAAACGGTTCAAAAGTAGAGGTTCATATCTTCTGAAAACATGATAAAAAACAAGGATTTCTGGCCGTTGAACGGCTTCAGGAGAAGGTGAAAAACAATATCGGCAGATTCATCGTTCAATTCTTTAAAAATGGAAGTTATTAGCGCGTTAAGATTTCACATTAAATGAAAACCTAAAATTTTAATTTAGAATTGATAATCGTATATTTGCCGCCTTTACTGATAATATTTTTCACAACATGCCTATTACATCGGAACGAGGTAATTTGATGCCGGATTCCCCCATCCGGAAACTGGTTCCTTTGGCTGACAAAGCCAAGGAAAAGGGAAGAAAGGTGTTTCACCTGAACATCGGGCAACCAGATGTGCCAACACCTCAAAACGCGATAGATGCCATCCGGAACATTGACCGGAAAATTCTGGAGTATTCTCCAAGTGAAGGAATCCGTTCATTTCGTGAAAAACTCGCGGCGTACTATCACACGTTTAAAATAGATGTAACCGCAGATGATATTATCATTACCACCGGAGGTTCGGAAGCGGTGACTTTTGCATTTTTGGCCTGTTTGGATCCTGGTGACGAAATCATCGTCCCGGAACCAGCCTATGCCAACTACACAGCCTTTGCCATCCTGGCCGGTGCGGTTATCAAATCTATTCCATCGAAAATTGATGAAGGTTTTGCCTTGCCACCCGTGTCAGAATTTGAAAAACTGATTACTCCGCGAACCAAGGGAATACTGATCTGCAACCCGAATAACCCAACCGGATATTTATACAACCGCAGCGAAATGAACCAGATTCGCGACATGGTCAAAAAATACGACCTGTACTTGTTCTCCGACGAGGTTTACCGCGAATTTTGCTACACCGGCGCCCCTTACATTTCGGCATTCCACCTCGATGGAATTGAGCAAAATGTGGTGCTGATCGATTCGGTCTCGAAACGATACAGCGAATGTGGGATCAGGATTGGCGCCCTCATTACCAAGAATAAAGCCCTGAAAAAGAATGTGATGAAATTCTGCCAGGCCCGGTTAAGCCCGCCACTGATCGGGCAAATCGCAGCCGAAGCTTCGCTCGAAAACAACAAAGAATACATGCACAATGTGTACGACGAATATGTTGAACGCCGGAAATTCCTGGTTGACGGGCTGAACCGCATCAACGGCGTGTATTCACCCATCCCGATGGGCGCGTTTTACACAGTTGCCCGCCTTCCGGTTGACGATGCCGATGTATTTTGCGCCTGGCTGCTTAGCGATTTTGAATACGAAAACCAAACCATTTTTATGGCGCCAGCCTCCGGTTTTTACACCACTCCCGGCTACGGAAAAGATGAAGTCCGGATTGCATACGTGCTGAAAAAGGAAGATCTGGCCACTTCGCTGAAAATTCTGGAAGAGGCCCTTAAAGTTTACCCCGGAAGCAAAGTCAGACAAGTAGTTACGGTGGCCGAAAAATAAAGGAAAGAAATGAGGAAAAAGTCATTGAAAAAAAACGATATACACCACATTTTCAAATGACTGATGACTTTTTCTGTTAGCTAAGAATCATTTGAAAATGTTCGTTTTGGATTTTCCAAATGACTAAATGACTTAATCCTGTTTAAAACAAAAAAGCGTTCGGGAGGAGATTCCGGGCGCTTTTTTGCCAAATCGTTTCATTGCAAATTGTTTTTATTTCTCCGGTCGGTGTACAAAACCTACCCAAAGTCGTTTCAGGAACCCTTGAACGGGATGAAAACTTTCGGTCAGAATTTGTTTTTGCCCGGAACGTGGATGTCTGGCTGCCGAACGGATATAATTCAAAAAAGAAATACGCGGTCATATCCATGCACGGCGGCCAAATGCTCTTCGACGCGGCAGCAACGTGGAACCATCAGTCGTGTGATGCGGATGATGTGGCTACCAAACTGATGGAGGAAGAAAATGTGCAGGATTTTATTAAGTTTGCACCAAATTCTGTTTAATTAAAAGTATTGAGCGATGGCCGAAGAGAAAAAAGAAAAATGGATGAATTACCTGGCAATGACCACGGTTATTTTCGCAGTTTGTGCAACCTTATCGACCTTTAAAGGCGGTGGATATGGAAGTCGCGCCTTATTGAACCAGACAAACGCCTCCGACCAGTGGGCTTTTTTCCAGTCGAAAAGCATCAAAAGTGCGCTAACCAGTAACCAAAAGGATAATCTGGAACTTCAGAAAGAAATCTTGACGAATGAAACACATCCCAAAGTAGATTTGTCAAAATACGATGCCAAAATTTCTAAATACGAAGCTGAAATCAAACGCTACGACGAAGAAAAAGCAGTAATAAAGGCCAAAGCCGAAGCGTTTGAAAAAGACCGGAACGATTGTCAGGAACACGGTAACCAGTTTGGAATTGCGGTTATTTTTCTTCAGGTGACCATACTTTTATCGTCCATCGCCGGACTTCTGAAAAAGAAACCGGTTTGGTACCTCAGTCTTGGAATCGGAATCATCGGAATCGTATTTTTTATCGATGGCTTCTTTCTGTTCCTGAAAACATTTCTGTAATCGGGGTTCGTCCTCCTGACAACAACTTCATAGCACAAAAAAACCCGGTATCAGAACGACACCGGGTTTTTCTATTCAATTTGGATCTGATCTAAACCAAAATTTTTGTAGTGAGGTTGTTGATGCTTTTTTCCAATGCTTCGAATGGCTTGCCATTTCCCTGGTTGTCATCTTCAACAAAGGTATATTTTACGCCGGCAACTTGTTTTGACTTCATAATCGTCTTGAAATCAATAACTCCACACCCCACACAAGTAATATCATCTTTAATCAC
>JBBIHV010000122.1:3531-6727 GCA_037446835.1 Sunxiuqinia sp.
CGGTCAACGGGTTCAATCCAAGGCTGGATACAATATTTTACTCCAAGTTGAGCATGTGCATCGGCCATAATTTTTGCAGTTTCGATGGTGATGCCTTTTGATTCAACGGCTGAATGGCTACTGATTATCTCCATCCCCAAATCATTGACAATCTTCTTAAGTTCCTTGGGGGCAAATCCATAGAACTTGCCATTGGAATAACTGGCGAGTTCAAGGTTTTTGTAGCCAAGGTTTGATACTTTTTTCAATGAACCAACAGCATCGGCTGTCATGGCATCACGGATGGTGTACATTTGCAGGCCAACGCCAAAGCTTTTTCGGTTAACTGCATCTGATTTAAAACCCTGTGATCCAAGAACGATAGCACCAAGGGCTCCAGCGGCTGAAATTTTAAAGAAATCTCTTCTGTTGTGCATAGCTTTAATAGTTTATTTTTTTAGTTGGAATAAATTTTTTTTCAAGAGGCTAAATATAATACAAACCATCTATTCACAAACCTCTTTCATATAACCTGAGAAAATAAATTACACCGATCTGATTTGTGAAAATCATTCCCGAAATTCAGTTTACATCGTTTCTGTTCCGGATGATTCTTTTTCGCTGAAACGATATTGAAAAAGAACCTCCGGTTCCGGAAGTGCTTTTTTTGAGCGAGAAACAAGATTCCCTGCCTACTAAGCTTTGCGGGCAGGACCTTGCGCCCCTGACATCGCAAGGTCTCAAAAAGATCATGGAGAATTTTAATAAAGTTTTGTCTCTTTTTGGAGAAAGAAAAAATAGGACTATATTTGCACGCTGTTTCCAAAGGCACTAAACAGTACGTTCAAAAACACTTATTGCGAGAATAGCTCAGTTGGTAGAGCACGACCTTGCCAAGGTCGGGGTCGCGAGTTCGAGTCTCGTTTCTCGCTCTTTTTAAGGAGGCCCGGATGGTGGAATCGGTAGACACGCAGGACTTAAAATCCTGTGGCCATTGGCTGTGCGGGTTCAAGTCCCGCTCCGGGTACTTTCTTCGAAAATCAAGTTCAAAAACATTTATTGCGAGAATAGCTCAGTTGGTAGAGCACGACCTTGCCAAGGTCGGGGTCGCGAGTTCGAGTCTCGTTTCTCGCTCATTTTACAGAAAAGCACTTCCGGAACCGGAGGTGCTTTTTTAATTTCTATAGGAATGAGCGTTTCGGAAGGCTTATTTTTTGAAAGGCCTGTCCAACCCGGTAATTTTCTTAATGTCGTTCAACTTGTTTAGGGCTTCGAGCGGCGTAAGTTGGTTGATGTCCAGGTTCTTGATTTCATCGCGGATTTGCTTCAGAACCGGATCGTCGAGCTGAAAAATACTCATCTGGAACCCTTCCCGCTTCTCGGCCATTCCTTCCAAAGGTTTCGAAAGTCCTTCTTTTCGGTGGGTATCTTCCAACTGGAGCAGGATTTCGTCGGCGCGCCGAACGACCGACGGCGGCATTCCGGCCATCCGGGCCACGTGAATCCCGAAACTGTGGTTACTCCCTCCTGGCACCAGTTTCCGGAGAAATATAACTTTGTTGCCCACTTCTTTGACCGACACATTGAAATTCTTCACCCGCCCAAACGATTTTTCCATCTCGTTCAGTTCGTGGTAATGCGTGGCAAAAAGGGTTTTTGCCCGTGCTTTCGGGTGTTCGTGAATGTACTCCACAATCGACCAGGCAATGGAGATTCCGTCGTAAGTCGAGGTACCTCGCCCCAGTTCGTCGAGCAAAATCAGGCTGCGGTCCGAAATGTTGTTCAGGATGCTGGCGGCTTCGTTCATTTCGACCATAAAAGTGGATTCGCCCAGCGAAATGTTGTCGGACGCCCCCACCCTTGTAAATATTTTATCGACAAATCCGATTTGTGCCGCTTCGGCCGGGACAAAACTTCCGATTTGCGCCATCAGCACAATCAAAGCGGTTTGCCTCAACAACGCTGATTTCCCGGCCATGTTCGGGCCGGTAATAATGATCACCTGCTGATCGTCCTGATTCAGAACCACATCGTTCGAAATATACGATTCTCCAATTGGCAGTTGTTGCTCGATGACCGGATGCCGGCCTCCTTTGATTACAATATCTTTTGAATCGTTCACTTCGGGCCTGAAATAATTGAAGTCGATGGCCGTGGTTGCGAACGAAAGCAGGCAATCGAGTTGTCCGACGATGGCAGCATTCAGTTGTATGGCCTGAATATATTCGGCCAGCGCGATCACCAGTTCATTGAACAGGCGGACTTCAATCGCCAGAATTTTCTCTTCGGCACCCAGAATTTTCGATTCGTATTCTTTCAGTTCCTCGGTAATGTACCGTTCGGCGCCAACGAGGGTTTGTTTACGGATCCACTCGGGCGGAACTTTGTCTTTGTGCGTATTCCTGACTTCGATGTAATAGCCGAATACATTGTTGAAAGAGATCTTCAGGCTGGTGATGCCCGTTCGTTCAGCTTCGAGCTCCTGCAACCGGGCCAGGTAATCTTTTCCGGAGTAGGCCAAAGTGCGTAGTTCGTCGAGTTCGGCTGACACTCCTGAAGCGATCACGTGGCCTTTGTTCACCAGCGTTGGCGGATCGGAATGGATTTCTTTCTCGATGCGCACGCGGATCGATTCGCAGGGATTGAGTTGCTCGGCAAACCGTTGCAGATTCGTATTTTCAGTCAGACTGCAAATTTGTTTGAGGGGGGCAATGGCCTGAAGCGCTACTTTCAACTGCACCACTTCACGCGGGTTGATGCGCCCGACGGCCACTTTCGAAATGATGCGTTCCAGATCGCCCACCTGACGAATGTGTTCTTCCAGATTTTCTTTCAGGTTCTCCTCATTTACCAGATATTCCACCACATTCTGCCGGTTGTTGATGGCTGCGATTTCCTTTAGTGGCAAGGCGATCCAGCGTTTCAGCATCCGCGCGCCCATCGGCGAAATGGTTTTATCGATCACCTGCACCAGCGTTTTGGCGCCTTCGTTGATTGACGAAAACAGTTCCAGGTTGCGAATGGTAAAGCGGTCGAGCCAAACATATTTATCTTCTTCGATGCGCGACAGGTTGACGATGTGTTTGGTTTGGTGGTGCTGGGTCAGATCGAGGTAATGCAAAATTGCTCCGGAAGCGATGATGCCGTAATTCAGTTCGTGAACGCCAAAACCTTTCAGCGATTTGGTTTCGAAATGCCGCATCAGCCGGTCGTTGGC
>JBBIHV010000122.1:6827-9901 GCA_037446835.1 Sunxiuqinia sp.
GCCAGGAAGTTGTTTTCGCGATGTTCCAGAATGTTGTCGTTGAACGAAACCCCGGGGGTGACCAGTTCGGTGATGCCACGTTTAACGATGTTTTTGGTCATCTTCGGGTCTTCCAGCTGTTCGCAAATAGCCACGCGCTGCCCGGCACGAACCAGCTTCGGGAGATAGGTATCCAGTGCATGGTAAGGAAAACCGGCCAATTCAACGTAGCTGGCAGCCCCGTTTGCACGTCGGGTCAGGGTGATACCCAGAATTCCGGCGGCGCGAATGGCGTCTTCGCCAAAAGTTTCGTAAAAATCGCCCACCCTGAACAACAAAACGGCATCGGGATGCTTCGCTTTGACAGCATAATATTGCTTCATCAAAGGGGTTTCAACATATTTTGGAGTCGTAGTCAAGTATCTGAATTTTTAAGATGAGCAAAGATACATTTTAATGAAATGGATAAAAAACCGGAAATAAAAGGTTCTCCGATTTTTATCAGGTTAAAATGCGAAAATTCAGGCCCAACGGTGGTAGTATGTCGGAAGCCCATTCAAATTTGCTGATTACGATTGAAAGTCGTTCTGCCCGTGTTTTTAGTTTGAAAACTTCGGGATAACGCTCAGGCGTGCTTTCCGGTGATTCAGTACCTTGTACAATTCAAACCAAACAATACTCGAAAATCCGAGCAGTACGCAAACTATCGCTTCGGTGAAACCAATGGGTGCAAACTGAAACAGGTTGAGCAGGAAAGGCACGTTCAAAATCAGGATCAGGAAAGAAGCTGCGCCACCAACGACCCACTTCACGGTTTTGTTTGAGGTACTGATAATCTGAAAAATATTCCGTGTCCACGATCGGTTTGAAAGAATGACGGCAATGTTGGCGGCAATCAGCGTGGTGAAGGCCAACGCGCGGTCTTCCATTTCGGAGTAGCCCATTCTCGGGCCGAAAAAATAAACGGCAAACACAATGGCCAGAATGCCAATTCCTTGCGAACAACTCAGCCATATTTTTTTTGCACCGAAAAACGGTTCGTTGACGTCTTTGGGCGGACGGCTCATCACATTTTTTTCTTCCTTCTCGGCTTCGAAAATAATGGAGCAGGCCGGGTCGATAATCAGTTCCAGAAAAACGATGTGAACCGGCCAGAGCAGCAATGGCCAATGGGCAAAAAACACGGGGATGAGCGACAGTCCGGCAATGGGAACGTGGATGGCAAAAATGTATCCAAGGGCTTTTTGCAGATTGTCGAAAATGCGGCGGCCCATTTTCACGGCGCCGACAATCGAGGCAAAATTATCGTCCATCAACACCAGCGATGAAGCTTCGCGTGCCACGTCGGTTCCTTTTTCACCCATGGCAATGCCAATGTTGGCGGCCTTCAGCGCGGGAGCGTCGTTCACACCGTCGCCGGTCATGGCCACAATTTCGCGGTTTCGTTTCAGCGCGTTCACAATCTTCAGTTTTTGCTCCGGAACCACCCGGGCAAACACATTCACCTCTTTAATCCGTTCGCACAGTTCATCTTCCGACATTTCCTGAAGTTCGGGCCCGCTGATGGAAACCTGATGATTCTTCAATCCAATCTCGCGGGCAATGTTCATGGCTGTCACCGGATAGTCGCCCGTAATCATGATCACGCGGATTCCGGCCTGGTAACATTCGCGCACCGCTTCGGGCACTGTTTCCCGGATCGGATCCGACAAAGCGATCAGACCAATAAACTCGAAGTCGAAATCGTGCTGAATTTCCGGCAGGTTTTCCTTTCCGATCAGCGATTTGGCAACTCCCAGCACCCGCAATCCGGCAGAGGCCATTTCGGCAACGGCCAGATGATATTTTACTTTTTCGTCGGCTGAAAGGTGGCACAAATCAAAAATGGCTTCCGGAGCGCCTTTGGCCGCAATGGTTTGGCGGTTGCTCTCGTGATTGGTAAAAACGCGCGACATGGCCAGCAGATCTTTCGACAGCGGGTATTCTTTCACCATTTGCCAATCGGTATGAATGTGCTCGGTGTTTCGCAGATAGGCCTCGCCCATGTTGGTAATGGCACGTTCCATGGGATCGAACGGATTGATCTGGCTCGATAAAATCCCGTATTCAATAATTTCATGAAATTCCTCCGGAAAACCGTTTGTCTTGCTGACCGTATGAATTTTATCGCCGTTGTACAACTGCGTGACGGTCATTTTATTTTGCGTGAGCGTCCCGGTTTTATCAGTACACAAAACGGTGGCCGAACCAAGTGTTTCAACGGCAGAAGGTTTGCGGGTCAGCACATTTCTCTTCGACATGCGCCAGGCGCCCAGGGCCATAAAAACCGTGAGCACCACCGGAAATTCCTCCGGAAGCATGGCCATTGCCAGCGTAATTCCGGCCAGGAAACCTTTCAGCAAATCGGCCCGTGTGAGTGAATAAACCAGAATAACGACCACACAGAGCGAAATTCCGATGATGGCCAGTTTTTTTACCAGTGACGCCATTTCGGTTTTCAGCTTGGTTGGTTCCTCTTCAACCGATTCGAGCGCTTTGCCGATTTTCCCGATTTCGGTGTCCGAACCAATGGCTGTGACCTGCACGATGCCGTTTCCCTGCACAATCATCGACCCGGAATACACGAATGGAAGATCATCGCCTCCGGGATGAATATTTTTGTCGGTTCCGTTCCATTCCGTTTTGCGCACCGAAACCGATTCGCCAGTCAGCAGCGATTCGTCGGCCATCAGGTTTACCGAAAACAAAACCGTGGCATCAGCCGGAACGCGGTCGCCTTCCTGCAATACAACCAGATCGTCGGTCACCACATCGCGGCCTGCAATGCGTTTTTCAAGGCCTTCGCGAATGACCAAAGCTCGCGGACTGGCCAGGTCTTTCAAAGCATCCAGTGCTTTTTCAGTCTTTTTTTCCTGATAAAATTCGATGCCCATGATTACGAAGACGAAACCCAGCAGCATGAGTCCTTCCTGAACATCGCCCAAAACCAGGTACAAAGTTCCGCAGGCCACCAACAACAGAAACATGGGTTCTTTTACCACGCCCCAGGCAATGGCCAACAGGTTCTTGGGTTTCGACGAAGGCAATTCGTTCAG
>JBBIHV010000122.1:10001-11771 GCA_037446835.1 Sunxiuqinia sp.
CCAATCTCGCGCGAAAGTTTAGCTATGGCATCCACGAGTTTTTCCATAGATCAAATATAGTTAGTAAAATCTAACTATTTGACAAGTTTAATATTTTTTTCTTAATCGTTTCTGCTAAAGAAGATAAGAAAATATAGTTTGAGAACCGTAATTCTGACTTTTTGACCTTAGCAAGAGCGATTGGCGAATGGGAACAACCTTATTCTTCCTATGGTTACTAATCCAATTCCACAATTTGTTAAATATTTTTATAATTTTATGCAACCAAATTTTCCTCAATGCCTGACGCTAATTTTAAAACCTTTACAGACTACGTTACTAAACATATTAAAGGCGACGAAAAGAGTGAAGCCCAGATTTTCCTTGACCATTTTTTTCAGGCGCTTGGTTATGCCGATGGTCTTAAAGACGCTGGCGCAAACTGTGAATTCCGAATTAAAGACGAAGAAACACATTCGACCAAATTTGCCGACCTGGTGTGGAAGCCAGTCGTGCTTATCGAAATGAAAAAGAAAGGCGAAGATCTTGCCATTCACCTGCAGCAAGCGTTCTCGTACTGGACACAATTGGTTCCCGACCGGCCTCAATACGTCATTCTTTGTAATTTCTCTGAGTTCTGGATTTACGATTTCAATAAGGATATTTACCGGCCTCTCGATAAAATTAAACTGGAAGAGCTTGAAAGCAAAGCAGAAGCTTTTGCCTTTCTTCTCCCCAAATCGCGTCAGCCAATTTTTGGATACAACCGCGAGGATGTTACCGAGAAAGTTGCTTATCACATTTCTCATGCCTACAAATCGCTGTTGAAACGCCAGATAAAACCTGAAATAGCTTTGCGTTACAGTCTCCAGTTGGTTTTGAGCATGTTTGCCGAAGACATTGATCTGCTTCCCAACCAGATTTTTACCCGCATCATGGAAGATTTAAGTCGTGAACCGGGTGGAGGAATAGATATTGTTCCACGTTCATACGACCTGATTGGCGGACTGTTCCGCGAAATGAACCTCCCCGGAATCACCGAAGGCGGTTATTACAAAGGCGTAGATTACTTCAATGGCGGTTTGTTCGAAACGGTTTATCCTATTGAACTGACCAAGCATGAAATCGATCAGATCCACACGGCCACAAAATCGAAGTGGCAACATATCAATCCGGCTATTTTTGGTTCCATTTTCGAAGACGCTCTTGAAAAAACCGAACGGCATAAACTCGGCGCACATTACACCCACGAAATCGACATCAAAAAGATTGTCGACCCTGTGATCGTTCAGCCCTGGAACCGGCGGATTGACCTTGCCGAAACACTCGACGATTATTTCGGGCTGCTTACTGAACTTGCCCATTTCAAGGTACTCGATCCGGCCTGCGGAAGCGGGAATTTTCTCTTTATTGCCTTCAAAGAAATGAAAGCCCTTGAAAACCGTTTGCTTTCGGAGATGCGGACAAAATTCAATAAACCTGCCGACGCCAAACTGATCGTGCCATTTCTTCAGGAATACAAATACGTGACTACAAACCAGTTTTATGGCATCGATATCAAACCTTTTGCTGTTGAACTGGCTAAGGTAACCCTGATGATTGCCAAAGAACTGAACTGGCTCGAAAAGAAAGAAGACCACGACAACAAAACGAAGCCATTGCCCTTAGACAACCTCGACCAAAACATTGTTTGTGCCGACGCGTTGCTCGACGAAAACGACCAGCCCAGACAATGGCCCGAAGTAGATGCTATTATCGGAAACCCGCCCTACCAGAGCAAAAACAAGATGC
>JBBIHV010000123.1:0-1131 GCA_037446835.1 Sunxiuqinia sp.
TCATACAACTTGGGCTCATTCTTCTGATCGCCACTCCCGTGGCCAGGGTACTGTTTTCCCTGATCGGTTTTCTGATCGAAAAAGATTGGATTTATGTGGCCATAACTTTTCTGGTTTTAGCCATCCTTTTTTACAGTATCTTTTTCTTTTAACGTCCGCCAAAAAAATTGGCACTTCCTAAATTTGTCGGGGAAAAGCCTGCAAACGACCTGACATGCCCGATAAACCCAATTTTTTATTCGGATTGCAACCCGGATTTTATTACTTTTAAGCTTTTATTTCGAACCAAAAAAACTAAACCCGATGAACCAAACCGAAAGATTACCCCAAAATTTTACCCGTCCGTTTATCCTGATTGCCGTTTTCGTGATGGCAATTTCATTCACATCTTTTGCCGCTCCGCGCGATTATTACCAGATCCAGGTTTTCCGACTAAATGGAAAAATTCAGGAAGAAAAAGTAGATAACTTCCTGAAGAATGCCTATTTGCCGGCCCTGCATCGTGCCGGAATTCAAAAGGTTGGCGTTTTCAAACCCATCGAAAGCGATACCACTTCAGGAAAACGAATTTACGTTTGGATCCCTTTTAAATCGCTCGAACATTTTGCCAAAATTCAGGACGAACTGGCCAACGACAAGCAATTCCAGACTTCAGGAAGTGATTTTCTGGGCGCACCGTTCGACCATGTGCCTTTCGTGCGCAAAGAATCAATCCTGCTTAAAGCATTCCCCGACGCCCCGGAATATTTCATCCCCACGTTTAAAACCTCACCTTCAGAACGAATCTATGAGCTAAGGAGCTACGAGGGGCCAACCGAAAACCTGTTCCGCCAGAAAGTAAAGATGTTTAATCGGGGCGGCGAGATAAAACTCTTTAAAAGTCAGGATTTTAATGCCGTATTTTATGCTGAAGTGATTTCAGGAAGCACCATGCCCAACCTGATGTACCTGACAACCTTTGCCGACATGCCCGCCCACGATGCCCATTGGAAAGCATTCAGCAACCACCCCGACTGGAAAGCACTTTCAGCCATGCCTGAATATAAAAATACTGTTTCGAAAGCTGTGATCATCCTGACGCACCCAACAGATTATTCCGATTTTTGAAATCCGTCAATCGGTGCAAAAAAA
>JBBIHV010000123.1:1231-6626 GCA_037446835.1 Sunxiuqinia sp.
AGCAAAATTTATGCTGTTACCGAAGAAGAAACCACCGCTCTTTTACTTCCGGTGGAGAAACTTATTGGCTGGGCCAAACAGTTTCCTGAGATTAATTCGGTCTTTCTTCATCTCTACAACCTGAGATACAGCGAATTAATTGATACAATCAACCATATTTTGTTCGACCAGCTCGATAAACGCCTGTACGATTATCTGGCAAAAAAAGCAAAACTGACCAACACGAACCCGCTAAAAATTTCGCACCGGCAAATTGCCAGCGAATTGGGAACCGCGCGTGAGGTGATCAGCCGGGTCATGAAAAAGCTTGAGAATGAGGGAAAAGTAAAACAAAACGCGAACAATTTCATCGAAATATTTTAGTCGTGACCCAAGTCACTGCAAAGCAATAAACTAAGCTTTAGTTTTGAAACATAAATTCAAAATTTCGATCACTAAAAATTTGAAAAGATGAAGAAAAACATGGGAAGTGCAGATAAAATTATCCGGGTGATAGTTGCTGCCATTGTTGCTGTCCTTTATATTAAAGGTGTAGTTACCGGGACGCTCGGAATTGTACTGCTGGTTTTGGCCGTTATTTTTGTGCTGACCAGCCTGATTAGTTTTTGCCCGCTTTACCTGCCTTTTGGAATTAATACAGGCAAAAAGAAATAAATCCTGGTGAGGCAAAAGCCGGAAACATAAAAAAGGAAAAAGGGAACTCAAATGAATTTTCTTTTTCCTTTCCTTTTTCCAGAAATTTAACAGATTCTTCCGGATTTATTCAACAAAAAAAATCCTTCAAAACCAAAAGTTTTGAAGGATTATGAAATTTAGTGACCCTGGCAAGACTCGAACCTGCAACCTTCTGATCCGTAGTCAGATGCTCTATCCATTAAGCTACAGGGCCATTGCAAAAGCGTTGCAAATATAATACTTATCAGCACAAATACAACCGGGCATAGGACAATTTTAGTTTAATCGTATTTGTTCATTTTGTCTTCAATAAAAACATCTTGATTATTACGGGTTTGAATCTTAATATTGGTAATCATTTCCTCTGCGCCCCCCAAATAAACGGCCTCATGAATGTCTTTCACCAGGCTCATCACTTCATCGTAATAACCTTCAACAACCGTTTCAAACGGACAAACCCGGTATTTCAAACCTGATTTTTGTATCAATTCAATGGCAATGTCAACCAATTCGTAGGTGCCTTTTGTGGCCGACCGGGGTAAAACCTGAATGGCCAGATTAATCAAATTTTCCATCATCAAATCATGTATTTCTGTTAATAAACTGCTTCACTTCGTCCACACTCATTCGTTTTACATTGGTAATAATAATGTCCGGGCGAACAAAATCTCCATACTGATTACATTCGATAATAATACTGCTAAATACGCCTTGGATATCGGATTTAACGGGGAGAAGCAATACCGAAATCGCAAGGTTTTCAGTAAAACTAATCTCTTCGAGAACACCATTATTTTTTTTGATGGAAAAATCCAATTCCGTTTGGATAAGTTTTCGTTGAATTTCGGAATATTCGGCCAAACCCTCCTGTCCAACAAATACAACGAAATACCTGAGTTTCTGATCCTTACCGCCCAATCCGGTTGAAATATAAACCTGCTGTTCGTCCAATAGTGAACTTTGCAGAACCATGCGGCTCTCCTGCAAGGCCAAAATGCTCCAGTCGCGAAGTTCCGGGTCCGGATTTTTTGCATATTTTTCAACAGTCCTGAACGCTTCAACTTTTTCCTGTGAAGCAAGTAACACCAGCAGATTCTTTTTTTCAGCAATCGGCACATCCTTATCAAACAAATCCTGTTGATGTTTCAGAATCAGTTCATCCGAAAAACTGGCCTTTAATTCCCTGCCGTAATTAAAATATTCCATCTGGAGCTCAACATCAATCTGTTCCTCCAGAATACTGAAGTTTTCAGGCAACGATGAAATCGCCTCCCGTATCCTTTTATAAATATTATCTTCTTCCATCAGATTTTGCATGATTTACAAAAGTAACCGAATCGGGTTTCAATTTTCAAGAAAACCATATTTTTTAAATGTTTTATCAAAACTTAAATATCTTTGAGCCGTTATTCTTATTTAGTTTAAATTAGTATAGCTTCTGATCAGATTATTGTGAGACTCGCTGAAGTAAGAAATAAAGAAACAGTCATAATTACCAAGGTTTTAGGTCACGGTTCATTCCGGAAAAGGATAACCGAGATGGGATTTGTGAAAGGGAAAGAAGTAACTGTAATCAAAAATGCTCCTTTTAACGGACCAATCGAATATAAAATCCTGGATTATAACATTACGCTTCGCCGCTCGGAAGCCAATTTAATTGAGGTTGCCAGCCTGAATGAGATTCAGGGGCAAACCATTAATAATTATGAAGGCGTAATTGATCTCGAAAACCTGAAAGTTTCGGCCAAAGAAAAGGAACGAACCATCAACATTGCGTTGGTTGGAAATCCAAATTGCGGAAAAACCACTTTATTCAATTTCATTTCAGGCTCGAAAGAACACGTCGGCAATTACAGCGGCGTAACTGTTGATTCGAAAAAAGCGACCTTTACGAATAACGGTTACCATTTCAACATTTTCGATTTGCCCGGAACTTACTCTCTGACAGCCTATTCGCCCGAAGAAATTTATGTCAGAAAGTTTATCATGGAGGAAACTCCCGATATCGTCATCAACGTCATCGATTCATCGAACCTGGAGCGCAACCTCTTCCTTACCACGCAATTAATCGACATGGATATCAAAGTAATAATTGCTTTGAACATGTATGACGAACTGCTGAAAAACGACATCAAATTTGATTATCAAAGTCTGGGAAAATTAATCGGAATTCCGATCATCCCCACAATTAGCTCGAAAGGGAAAGGCATTCAGGAGCTTATAAAAAAGACCATTGAAGTATATGAAGATCAGGATCCGATCGTCAGGCACATCCACATCAATTACGGCGAAGAAATAGAAAAGTCAATTAAAGGCATCCGGTCAAAAATCAAACTTGAAAAACCGATCACCGATAAAATTTCATCCCGATTTTTAGCCATCAAACTACTCGAACGCGACAAACAAGCCACCGAGTCGCTGGAATCCTATCCCAATTATGCAGAAATTGAAAAAACAGCTCAGCTCGAAATACGGAGAATTGAGCGTTTATACGATGAAGACAGTGAAACAGTAATTACCGATGCCAAATACGGATTTATTTCAGGCGCATTGGGCGAAACCTTGAAGCAAAGAAAAAGAACTACGAAAAATGCATCAGAAAAGATCGACAATATACTGACGCACAACTTTCTGGGATTTCCCATTTTCATTTTATCTATCAGCCTGACCTTTTATGCAACATTCAAACTCGGATCATTTCCGATGCATTGGATCGAAAGCATGGTTGCTTTTATCAGCCAAGTGGCATCCAACCATTTTCCGGATGGGATGCTAAAGGATTTACTCATTCACGGCATTATTGATGGTACCGGAAGTGTTTTAGTTTTTTTGCCAAACATTTTGATTCTCTTCCTTTTAATTTCTTTCATGGAAGATTCGGGGTACATGGCCAGAGCAGCATTTATCATGGATAAAATTATGCACCGCTTTGGGTTGCATGGCCGGTCATTCATCCCGATGGTGATGGGTTTCGGTTGCAATGTACCGGCAATCATGGCCACGCGAACGCTGAGAAGTCCGGGCGACCGCTTGCTAACGATGCTCATCATTCCATTTATGTCTTGCAGCGCCCGTCTTCCGATTTATGTTCTTTTCATAACGGCATTTTTTCCTCAGCACCCGGCTTTGGTGCTTGGAAGTCTTTATTTTACAGGTATTTTGCTCGCCTTTCTGACCGCACAATTATTAAACCGCACCATCTTTAAAAATAAAGAAACACCGTTTGTACTCGAGTTACCACCCTACCGGATTCCAACATTCAAGAATATCTTAATTCACATGTGGGATAAGGCTCAGCAATATTTACGAAAAATAGGTGGCGTGATTCTTATTGGAGTAATCATAATCTGGGCATTGGGTTATTTCCCCAGAGAAATTGCCCCTGAAAAGACTAATCAAATTGAAATGATTAGTCAGAAATTGAATAGCAAAAACCAAAATATTGATTCAATTGGTCAGCCTACTGCAAATAATCAAAGCCTTCGACTGCAAAACAGCTACTTGGGACGTTTGGGAGGATTAATTGAACCGGCAATGGCACCTTTGGGTTTCGACTGGAAAATGAGCATCAGCCTGCTGGCGGGGCTTCCTGCGAAAGAAATTGTTGTCAGTACAATGGGTGTTTTATACCAGAATGAACCTTCAAAAGATGTTTCGCTGAGCAATAAACTCAAACTGGAAAAATACACGTCAGGCGATAAAATCGGACAAAATGTGTTCTCGATTCCAGTCGCATTGGCTTTTTTGACCTTTGTACTGATCTATTTCCCCTGTATCGGTGTTATAGCTGCTATAAAGAATGAGTCAGGGAAAATTAAGTGGGCCATATTTACGATTGTTTATACAACAAGTGTAGCTTGGGTTCTCTCGTTCATAGTTTATCATATTTCAGGATTTCTGTCTTAAAAAAAACAGATATGTTACAGGAAATTATCACCTATATGATTCTCGCCGGAACATTTGGAATATTGATTCTGAACATCCTCCGGTTTTTTAAACTGGCAGGTAAGAAAACGGCAATCTCTGGAAAATGTGCCGGTTGTTCGGGAGGCTGCGAAATAAAGGAGTTAAATCAATTTAGGCAGCCAAAAATCTTAAAACCTGAGCATTATAGATTGAAACTATAATTTCTTTAGGGCAGCAATCGTTTCAATTGGATTTTCGGAACCAAAAACAAAGCTACCCGTCACCAGAATATCGACTCCGACATCAAAAAGTTTCTTTCCCACTTCGAAATTAATACCGCCATCAACTTCAATCAATGCCCCTGATTTTCTATTTAAGATCATTTCTTTCAGTTCCGAAGCTTTCCGGTATGTGTTTTCAATAAATTTCTGCCCTCCGAAGCCGGGATTGACCGACATAAGCAGCACCATATCTAATTCGGTAATTACTTCAGAAAGCAAAGAAACCGGGGTATGCGGGTTAAGACAGACACTGGCTTTAATTCCTAAATCCCTGATTTGCTGGATAGTTCGATGAAGATGAGTACAAGCTTCGTAGTGAACGGTTATAATTGAAGCTCCAGCACTGAAAAAGTCGTCAATGTATTTTTCCGGATTGACAATCATCAGGTGAACATCCAAAGGTTTCCGGCTTATTTTATGAACATCGCGAACGATAGGAATTCCGAAGGAAATATTTGGGACAAAAACACCATCCATCACATCGCAATGAATAAAATCAGCTTCACTTTGATTAATCATTTCGATGTCATCAC
>JBBIHV010000123.1:6726-8339 GCA_037446835.1 Sunxiuqinia sp.
AGTCCAAACTCAAGGCCAATTTCTTCCAATGAGTGTGGAGTATGTCCGCTTAATCCAAAATAATAGCGAATTACATCTGCTTCCCGCTCACCAAGGGTCGAAAGTGATCGTTCAATTTCCTTGCACAGTGAAACTTTCAGTAAACCTTTTTCTGGACTGAGCGAATCTTCGTTTAACAAAATATCATACATGCTATTTCCTTCTTCATCATGGATTGGTGCATCCATAGAAATATGATGAGACGAAACCCTCAAGGCATCTTCAACAATATCCGGAGAGGTTTCAAGCAGAAAGGCGACTTCGTCTGGAGTAGGCTCACGTTGAAATTCCTGTTCCAAACGACTGAAAGTCTTATTTATCCGGGTAATAGAACCAATTTTATTTAATGGCAACCTTACAATCCTGGCTTGTTCTGCAAGGGCCTGCAGAATTGATTGCCTGATCCACCAAACTGCATAAGAAATAAATTTGAATCCACGCGTTTCGTCGTAACGCTGTGCCGCTTTAATTAGGCCCAAATTTCCTTCATTAATTAAATCAGGCAAACTAAGCCCCTGGTTTTGGTATTGTTTTGCAACCGAGACTACAAATCTCAAATTAGATTTAATTAAATTCTCCAAAGCAACTTTATCGCCTCTTCTAATTCGTTTTGCCAACTCCACTTCTTCTTCGGCGGTTACCAAATCAACTTTCCCAATTTCGTGCAGGTACTTATCAAGCGATAGCGTCTCTCTGTTGGTAACCTGTTTCGCAATTTTAAGCTGTCTCATTGTATAAGCGTATGTAGGTTAATTCTAGCTTTTATTAAAAATCCATAATTTTCACATACGAAAGTAGTTATAAAAGAATTTTCTAAAAGAAATTCAAATTTAATTTTTCTGAACTATACGATTTTCTACACGAATGGTTCAAATAAGGCAATGAACTGAACGTTTCAGCGAATGACCAATCACAAGATTTAACGGTTTTTCGAGCTAATTAGCTCCCTAAATTCAATATTAAGTTACTTTTTCAGCCATTTGCTTGGCTACATTTTAGGATTTCGCTATACTTGCAAAAAATTTCAAACAAGTATCGATTATCCAACTTCTCATTTCTCTTTCATTTTTTATCTCTTATCCAAATTGGATATTAACAAATCAACTATATAATTATGTATGATATTATCGAATTAAGCAGAAAACTCCTTCCTGACTTAAAAGAAATTGCAAAAGAACTCGACATCAAAAAGGTTGAATCTTATAAAAAACAAGATTTGATCTATAAAATCTTAGATACTCAAGCCATTTTAGCTTCTGAAAAAAAAACTGAAGAAAAGAGGTTCAAATCGCCCAGGGATATGAACTCAAGACGTGAAGAAAATTCGGTCCTTAAACTATTTAGCCGAAGAAAAGAAGAAAAGGCGGAAGAAATTTCTGCTGAAAAACCGGAAGAGAAAATAATTCCGGAAGAGACTGCAAATCAGGCTACTGAAGCAAGAAGAGATGTTAGAAAGGAATATAAACTGAAGAAAAGACCTCGTACGGAACATGTGAAAGCAGGTTCTTCTAACCACAATCCAAATCAGGTTCAACGGCCAAACCAGCCCCAAAACCAAAGGCCGAATCAAAATC
>JBBIHV010000123.1:8439-11578 GCA_037446835.1 Sunxiuqinia sp.
AGACAGGAAATCCTGCTTCCTGAAGATCCGATCGAACTTGAAAACGACAGTTTCATTCCGGAAGTGATTGAAGAAACTGAAATCCAAATGCCCCGCAAACAGGAGCCGATTTCTGAAATTCCAGTATCAGATGATTCTAGTGCAGAGGATTTTGAAAAACGAAATGAAAATCAACAAAAAAAGCGGAACTTTGATAATAGTCAAAAATGGGAAAACCGCGAAAATCCGAATCAGAAGCAACAAAAACAGCCAAATCAGGAAAAACCTTATGAGTTTGATGGAATTATAAGCAACACCGGGGCCCTCGAAATTATGGCCGATGGTTATGGATTTCTTCGCTCATCTGATTTCAATTACCTGAATTCGCCAGACGATATTTATGTGTCGCAGTCGCAAATAAAACTCTTCGGACTGAAAACCGGTGACACGGTTACCGGAACAATCAGGCCACCAAAAGAAGGCGAAAAATATTTTCCGTTGATTAAAGTCATTGAAATCAATGGAAGGACTCCCGATTATATTCGCGACCGCGTGCCCTTTGAACATCTGACACCTCTTTTCCCAAACGAGAAATTTAATATTACCGGAAACGGACACGACAACATGTCAACCCGAATTGTTGACCTCTTTTCGCCCATCGGAAAAGGCCAGCGCGGCCTGATTGTCGCCCAGCCGAAAACCGGTAAAACCATGTTACTGAAAGAAATTGCAAACGCAATTGCGGCCAATCATCCGGAAGTTTACATGATGGTTCTGCTAATTGACGAACGTCCGGAAGAAGTTACCGACATGGCCCGCAGCGTGAATGCCGAAGTAATTTCATCGACGTTCGACGAACCCGCCGAACGTCACGTCCGCGTAGCCGGAATGGTCCTTGAAAAGGCAAAAAGACTTGTGGAATGTGGCCATGATGTTGTGATTTTGCTTGACTCAATTACTCGTCTGGCCAGAGCCTACAACACCGTTGCGCCTGCATCCGGAAAAGTACTCTCCGGGGGTGTTGACGCAAATGCCCTGCACAAGCCCAAAAGGTTCTTTGGGGCTGCCCGGAACATTGAAGAAGGCGGATCGCTCACCATTATTTCGACTGCACTGACCGAAACCGGCTCGAAAATGGACGAAGTAATCTTCGAGGAATTTAAGGGAACCGGCAACATGGAATTGCAGCTCGACCGGAAACTTTCAAACAAACGTATTTTCCCCGCTGTTGACATCACTTCATCGAGCACTCGCCGCGAAGATTTGCTTATGAACAAGAATGTTCTCGACAAAACTTACATTCTCAGGAATTTCCTCAGCGACATGAACTCGGTTGAAGCCATGGAGTTTATTTCAAATCGTATTATGAAGACCAGTTCGATTGAAGAGTTCCTGATTTCGATGAACGATCAATAAAATAAGTTTACAGTCGCAGTTTTCAGTTCACAGTGAAAAAAACGGAAAACTGCGACTAAATACTTTTTTTACTTAAGTCCAAGTTTAAAATTGAAACTTGTAGAAGGCTGTACCGCCTCTGAAAGAAGATATTTCTTCAATATTCGTTTGACCACATTGGCGTTAAGAATATCGCCAGAATAATCAATCAGAAACCTGTTGAAACCCAGCTTCTCAAGTTGGGTGCGGTAGTGAAACAAGGCAACCGGAACAGACGGGTAAACCACCGTTACTCCATCCTTGACTGCCAACCTGTACTTTTTGTTGTCTTCTCCCGCAATCAAACCATTTCCGTGGCTAACTTTTACCGGCATGCGCGAAAAAAACAACTCCGGATAAAAATAAAGTGGAACGATGCCCTGACGATTGCTCATCGACTGGAGATTATCCAGATCATTTTCAAGTGGATAACAAAAATCGGCAATGTTTTCGTCGGCTAACATTCGTGCTGAAGCATCATTTAAAACATATATATTTTCGTTGCAACTGATTTTTGCTCCAACCGGCAACAACATTTTTTGCGACAACTGACTGATAAAAAATTGATTAAATCCGGCTGCATAAAGCTTTATTGCCAGATTCCTGTAAAATTCAAGGTGTTTCTCAGAAATAAACTTTGGCAGCTCGATTCGTATTTTGTTTTTATTCTGCTGAAGAGTAGCCAACTGCGGATCAAATTTTTCCAACTCAGAACGCTTATACGAAAGGATCACTGCATCGTAATCATCGAACCGGAGTTTCGGCAACCATTCAGGACTACCAATCCGCACAAACAACATCGATGACTGCGGTCTCGGGCTTTTGGTTTGCAAGCTACGAAGTATCTCTGCGCTTTTCACCGGTGTAATTCTGAGTTCCGGAAGCGTGTTGACGTTTCCCAACCGCGAAGGGAAATTTTGTGTTTTCATTCGGACCAGCAAAACTTCATCGCCTCGACAAATTTTCCCGAATAAATCGGCATTAACCTGATAGACCTCCCCATTTTGAGAAAAATGCTCAATCTTCACATACAGTTGCTCGTCGTCATTTTCTTTTCTGATCCGGATTCGGTAACCTTCTTCCAGTATAACAGAACTTCTGAAAGAAATCGTTTTCCGGCCAACCTCGGTAATCAGTCCGATCAGGATGCCCGTTGAAGGATCGTCGGTAATTCCATCCGCAACTTTTCCGCCTAAGAAATAGCTTGTTTTCTCCCGTCCCATATCCAGTTCAATCAATTTAACCGCCTCATTCATTTGTTCCGGATAATCCAATGCCATTCGGTATGCTTTACAAACCTGATATACGTAATCGGCTGATTTTAAACGCCCTTCAATCTTTAGCGAACGGATATTCAGGCTCATTAGCTTTCTCAGGTTTTGAACCTGCTGATTGTCTTTCAGGCTAAAAAAGGCGTGTTGCTCTCCCCCATCCTGATAAACTCTGCGGCAACTTTGTTTGCACATTCCCCGGTTGGCTCCCTGTCCACCCAGGTAACTGCTAAACAGGCACATTCCCGAAAACGAATAACACAAGGCGCCATGCACAAAAACCTCAAGCTCGGCCTTACTCCTTCGAGAAATCAGTTCAAGTTCGGGCATCGTAAGTTCGCGTGCCATAACCGAGCGGACAATCCCTTTTGAAAACCCATAATTAACACCTTCGGAATTGTGATTCCCCATCTGGGTGCTGGCATGAAGATTCAATCGCGGAAAGTATTTTCGGG
>JBBIHV010000124.1:0-11570 GCA_037446835.1 Sunxiuqinia sp.
GCACACAATTCATTTTCGGAGGGCAAAAGGCTTCCTTCCTCGTAAACGCCTGTAAGTATGTGTTTCCGAAGAATTTCGTAGATTCTTTTGTGCTGCGGGACTTTATTTTCTTCAGCCATGACGCGATGAATTTGAGCCAAAAGTAATAAATAAAAATCATTTTTGAAATTTAACTTGTAAATACAAGTTAAAAAATATAGTTTTGATGCCTGAAATGTGAATGTGTTGTAACTGCTTATTTATTGGTTGTTTAGATTAAATCATAGAAAGTAGTTGTGTTTACAAGTTAACTAAAGTTGTTAAAACAAATCAGATATGGCAATTCCGGTAATCATGCCTCGTCAGGGGCAATCAGTTGAGACCTGCATTTTAGGTGAATGGGTGAAGAAAAAGGGTGAGGCGGTGAAAGTTGGCGACATCCTTTTTTCGTACGAAACCGACAAGGCGTCGTTTGAAGAAGATGCCAAAGCTGACGGTATTTTGTTGGATGTTTTTTTTGCTGAAGGCGACGAAGTTCCGGTATTGGTAAATGTAGCCGTTATCGGCGCTGTTGGTGAATCTGTTGACGAATTCCGTCAGGGTGGGCACGCTGCTCCGGAGACTGAGCCTGTCGAAGTCGCCGAAACAAAGGCTGAAGTCGTTGCTGCTCCCGAAGTGAAAACGACTGCTGAACCTTCAGGAAAAGTAAAAATTTCGCCCCGTGCCAAGAATCTTGCTGAAAAAATGGGCATAGCCTACCAGCAATTGGCAGGATCGGGTCCCGAAGGTCGCATCATTGAACGCGATATTGGGGCCGCAGTTCAGGCATTGCCAAAACTCACTCCGCTGGCTCAGGAAAAAGCCAAAGCCGAAGGCCTGAAAGCAGGCGAAACAGCCACCGGATTGGGCGGCAAAGCGGTTGCCGCAGACCTGATTTCATATAATCCGGTTTACGGCGACGACTTTGAAGTGAAAAAACTCACCAACATGCGCAAGCTGATCGCGAAAGCCATGCTCACATCGCTGCAGAATTCGGCTCAACTCACTCACCACATGAGCGCCGATGCCCGCACCATCATGGCGTTGCGCAAAAAATATAAAAAAGCATTGGATGCCGGCGAAATTTCGCAGAACATAACCATCAACGATTTGGTTTGCTTTGCGGTAATCAAAGCACTGAAAAAATTTCCGCAGGTCAATACCCATTTTATTGGCGACAGCATGCGTTGGTTCAAGAAAGTTCACCTCGGACTGGCTGTGGATACTGATCGCGGGTTGATGGTTCCGGCCATCAAAAATGCCGATGATCTTTCGCTCGAAGGACTTTCAGCACAGATGCAGGGAATCGCAGCGCAATGCCGCAAGGGGAATGTGAGTCCGGAGTTGCTTGCTCCCGAAGCTGCAACTTTCACCATTTCCAACCTCGGAAATTATGGAGTAGAAATGTTTACGCCGGTTATCAACATCCCGCAGACCGCCATTTTGGGCGTTTGTACCATTATTCCCCGTCCCAAAGATTTGGGCGATGGCGTGTATGGATTCGTTCCGATGATGGGCTTGTCGCTCACCTACGACCATCAGGCGTTGGACGGCGGAGAAGCAACACTTTTCCTGAAAGAAATTAAGGAGCAGATTGAAAATTTTGAAAGCCTATAGCCCCCTTCCCGTTCCCCCAAGGGGGAAAGCCTTGGCCTTCGATACGCGAATGCTAATGCCCTGAAAGGGCAAAATATCAATAACCCGGGGTAAACGACGAAGGAGTGCAGCCCCGGGAATGAAAAGCAACAAATAAGTCGTCCGCGGGCAAATGTTGAAAAAAGCAATGTCCTATTTTCGGACGAAAGGGAAGGGGTCGTCTTCTAGCTCCGTAGGAGCAAAATATTTGTAGCCCCAGGTTTCAACCCGGGGGAAAATGGAAGAGTGAATAAATCGTCCGCGATTAATGTTGAAAAGAGAGATGTTCTGTTTTTCGGACGAAACAGAGCAAACGAAAAACAAAATAACCAATACTGAATAACCAATGTCCAACAATCAAAATGTTGCCGAAAACATGGCAAGCAGCAAAAGCCTCCCCATTGGGGAGGTTGGTGGGGCTTTATACGATTTAGCAATTCTGGGAGGTGGTCCGGCTGGGTATGTCGCCGCAGAACGTGCCGGAGCCAAAGGCCTGAGCGTGGTGATTTTCGATATGCGTTCGCTGGGCGGTGTTTGCCTGAACGAAGGTTGCATCCCGACCAAAACGCTTCTGAATTCGGCCAAAGTTCTTGAGTACGCTGAAGAAGCCAACAAATATGGAATCAACGTGGAAAATATTTCCATCGATTTCAAGAAAATCATGCTTCGGAAAGACAAAGTCGTTCGCAAGCTGGTGGCCGGAGTTGGTGCCAAAATGAAACATGCCAAAGCTGATGTGGTAATGGCCAAAGCGGTGATCAAAGAGAAACGTGGTGAAATCATCACGCTGGAAGCCGATGGTCAGGAATACCAAGCCAACCGCTTGTTGGTTTGCACTGGATCGGAAGCTGCCGTTCCGCCAATACCGGGACTGGATGCTTCGCAGATTTTGACTAACCGCGAAATTCTTCAGCTAAAAGAAAAGCCTGAGAGCCTCGTCATCATTGGTGGTGGGGTGATCGGAACCGAATTTGCCGACTTCTTTAACGCGATGGGAACGAAAGTTACGGTCATCGAAATGCTTCCGGAGATATTGACTGGTGTTGACGAAGAAATTGCAGCGTTTGTTCGCAAAGAATTTACCAAAAAAGGCGTTGAATTCCACTTGAAAGCCCGTGTTACCAAACTGAATGGCAAGGAAGTGGTCTTTGAAAAAGATGGTCAGGAAATGAAAATTACCGGAGAACAGGTTCTGCTTTCTGTTGGGCGCAAAGTCAATGTAGCCGGAATTGGTCTGGAAAATATCGGTGTGGAATTTACGCCAAAAGGAGTGAAAATCGATCAGAATTGCCGCACCAACGTGCCGAATGTTTACGCTGCAGGCGATATCACCGGATTCTCGCTGTTGGCACATACGGCCAGCCGCGAAGCCGAAGTCGCCGTCAACCACATGCTGGGGCGCAAAGATGTGATGCGCTACGATGCCATTCCGGGCGTGGTTTATACCCATCCGGAGATTGCCGGAGTTGGCTTAACCGAAACTCAGGCCAAAGAAAAAGGCCTTGAAGTCGTGGTGAAACAGCTGCCAATGGCTTATGCCGGACGATTTGTTGCCGAAAATGAAGGTAAAGATGGTTTCTGCAAAGTGATTGCCGGGAAAAAATATGGCGAAATCCTCGGTATTCACATGGTAAGCGGAGCTTGTTCAGAAATGATCTGGGGAGCGTGTGCCATCATCGAAGCGCAATTGCGCGTTCAGGACGTGGAAGAAATTGTTTTCCCGCACCCAACTGTGAGTGAGATTATTAAGGAGACTTGCTTTCTTTAGAAGCCCCCTTCCCGTTCCCCCGAAGGGGGAAAACTTTGGGTAACGCTAAAGATTGTGATCCAGCTCTGTAGGAGCGAACTGTTTGTAGCCCAGGGGTTCAACTTGGGGAATAAAATGCGGTAATACAAAATCGTCCGCACGAAAGCGATGAAAAAGGTAGATGCAATGTATCGGACGAAAAAAGAGTGAATAATGAAGTAAATAACCAATGTCCAATATCCAAATAACATTCGAAAAGGGTAGTGCAAAAAGCCTCACCCTTCGGGGGAGGTTTGGTGGGGGCTTTTAATTTTACAATATGCCAAAAATTCAATTCATTGATCCGTCAGAAGTCAGGAAAGCTGGTGAAATTACATTCAAACCGATTCCTGTAAATCAGTACAACAAAACGGTTGAAGAAGAAAAAGCGAACTTCTCGAACGAAGATTTGCTGCGTATTTACCGCGATATGGTGGTGATCCGCGAGTTTGAAACCATGCTCAACCTGATTAAAATCCGTGGCGATTACAACGGAATTGCCTACAACCACCCCGGCCCGGCACACTTGTCGATTGGGCAGGAAGCTGCCGCTGTAGGTATGGCCTACACGCTGGGCGTCGAGGATTTTATCTTCGGTTCGCACCGCTCGCACGGCGAAATTTTGGCCAAAGGGTTATCGGCCATCGCCAAACTGAGCGACGGACAACTGATGCAGGTCATGGAAAGTCATTTCGACGGAACGACTTTCGCGCCGGTAAAAAACGGTCACTCCGGAAGTGTTAAAGACCTGGCCATCAAATTCCTGATTTACGGCACACTGGCCGAAATTTTTGCCCGCGAAACCGGCTTTAACAAAGGATTGGGCGGTTCGATGCACGCTTTCTTTACGCCGTTTGGGGTTTATCCGAACAACGCCATCGTAGGTGGATCGGGCGACATTGCCGTGGGTGCCGCATTGTTCAAAAAAGTGAACCGCAAACCGGGTATCGTGGTGGCCAACATTGGCGACGCTTCCATGGCCTGCGGACCTGTTTGGGAAGGTCTGGCTTTTGCAACTATGGACCAGTTCAACCAGTTGTGGGAAGGCGACATGAAAGGCGGACTTCCGCTGATCATCAATATCATGAATAACCAATACGGAATGGGCGGACAAACCTGCGGCGAAACCATGGGCTATAACATTGCAGCCAGGATTGGTGCTGGCTTGAATGCCGATCAGTTGCACGCCGAACGTGTGGATGGTTACAATCCATTGGCTGTAATTGATGCCTACAAACGTAAACGTAAAATTCTGGAAGAAAAACGCGGTCCGGTTTTGTTGGATGTGCTGACTTACCGTTACAGCGGACATTCGCCTTCCGACGCTTCGTCTTACCGCTCGAAAGAGGAAGTGGAAGCCTGGGAAGCTCAGGATTCGATTGCCTGGTTTGGCGCCGAATTGGTGAAAGCTGGTGTCGCTACCGAAGCTCAGTTGACCGAAGTTAAAGGTTCGATCATCAGCCTGATGGAAACCAACCTGAAACTAGCTATCGACGACAAAGTATCGCCACGCATGGATACAATGAAATATCCGAACCTGATTGGCGAAATGATGTTCTCGAACGAGTCGGTTGACAAAATGGAAGACCGCACGCCGGAAGTGAACCACCCGATGGCTGAAAATCCACGCGTTCAGCAACTATCTAAAAAAGAACGTTTTGCGTTTGATGCTTCCGGAAAACAACATTCGAAAATTAAACAATATGCATACCGCGACGGAATTTTTGAAGCCGTTGTCGATCGTTTCTACAAAGATCCGACCCTGATTGCTTACGGTGAAGAAAACCGCGATTGGGGTGGCGCATTTGCCGTGTATCGCGGTCTGACCGAAGCGCTGCCTTACCACCGCCTATTCAACTCACCGATTTCAGAAGCCTCGATTGTGGGTACAGCCATTGGATACGCCATGTGTGGTGGCCGGGTAATTCCTGAAATCATGTATTGCGACTTTCTGGGCCGTTCGGGTGATGAGGTTTTCAACCAGCTTCCCAAATGGCAGGCCATGAGCGGAAATGTGATCAAAATGCCGGTAGTATTGCGCGTTTCGGTGGGGTCGAAATACGGCGCCCAGCACTCGCAGGACTGGACTGCCCTTCCGGCACATATTCCAGGCCTGAAAGTGGTTTTCCCGGCTACTCCTTATGATGCCAAAGGCTTGATGAATGCTGCCTTACAGGGAACCGACCCGGTGATTTTCTTCGAAAGTCAGCGTTTGTACGATTTGGGCGAGCAGTTCCACGAAGGTGGCGTTCCTGAAGGTTATTACGAAATCCCGATTGGCGAACCGGATGTGAAACGTGCCGGGAAAGATGTAACCATCCTGACCATTGGCGCCACGTTGTACCGCGCTTTGGAAGCAGCCGACCTACTTCAGGAAAAATATGGAGTATCGGCCGAGGTGATTGATGCCCGCAGTTTGAGTCCATTCAATTATGAGCTGGTATTGGCTTCGCTGAAAAAGACTGGTCGCATTGTGATTTCGGGCGATGCTTCGTCGCGAGGTTCGTTCATGAAAGAGATGGCACAAACTATTTCGGAACTGGCTTTCGACGATTTGGATGCACCACCGGTGGTAGTTGGTTCGCGCAACTGGATCACCCCGGCTTACGAGTTGGAAGATTCGTTCTTCCCATGCGCCGACTGGATCATCGATGCCATCCACGAAAAAATCCTTCCATTAAAAGGTCATGTGGTGAAAAACAACTTCACCAGCGCCGAACAGATCAGAAGGAATAAATTGGGAGTTTAGTTCTCGAAAAAATTGTATGACCGTTGGCTGAAGCCAACGGCAAAGGATAGAGCTATGAATGAAAAATACGCTTGATCAACGAGATAATATCCTTGGCCGTCAGTTTTAACTGACGGCCATATTTTAATAAAGCGAGCCCTCGTTGTCCGGAATGGATGGCGGGGGCTTTCGCTTAATAAACTTCTTTATGAGTTCCAATATCAACAAAAACTGCCTTTTTCGGTTTGTCGTCGGTGAAATAGAAAATGACCCTAAAATCGTAGTCAACCGAGAAACCCCAAAGTTCTTTCAGCTTCCCGGTAAGTTTGTGTGTTTTTAGTTGTGGTGCAAATGGTTCGCTAATAAATAATTCCAGCCTGATCCAGAATTCCTGCTCCAATTCGGTCGTTTTAATACGCTTTTTGAAAGCCTTTTTGAACGAGTCACTAAATGCAACTTCCATTACAACATGGTTTTAAGTTCCGTTATGCTGGATGAGAAATTCAATTTTCCGGATTTGTATTCCTGTTTTGCTTTCTTCGAGTTTGCTGCAATTTCTTCCCTTCTGGCTTCGGCAATGTTATGCTCCAAAAGGTTTTTGAGCTCTAATTTATCTTCAAGTGGCATACCATAAATCTGATCTACCAAATCGCTGAATTGAATGGCTTGTGTTTTCATTGTTCCGCTGTTTTGTGATAACGAAGATAGTTATTTTTTTTGATCAGGTAGATGGTTATTTTGTGAAGCGACTGATCGGATGAACTCTAGTCATCCGATCAGTTCACTATAATACACAAGCCCTCCCTTTCCGGAAAGGATGGCGGGGGCTTGATGATTCATACTGCTCTTTGTGAGTGGGCGTTTGGTGCCTTTGCATGCACAAACTGTTATTTAGTCGCTCCGCTCCATGAGGCAGCCATAAGGCAGTGTAAGATAGCTCTATATGAAGAATTGCTTCGTCTTTTTTGAAAGGGCTCGTCTTTTTCGCAAGTAAGGTTGAGGTTGCAGATTACAACCATGCACAAAAAAAGATTCCATCCCTCATGAAAGGATGGAATCCCTGATCTGATATTTGTTGCCTTGCAATTCAGGTACTTTGTACCTTCGCGGCACTTTTTCTACAAATACTTCTTAATTACGCCCGAAAGGTCATCGTAGCTAATGATTCCGTTGTGGCTCCACACCTTTTTCCCGGCTTTAAACAGCACAAAACCCGGCACCGACTGAACCTGGTATGCTTTTGTTATCGTCTGGTTTGCTTCCACGTCCACCTTTTCAACTTTGGCTTTTCCCTTAAATGCGTTCGACACCTTATCGATTACCGGATTCATGGCTTTACAGGGTGTACACCAAACGGCATGAAAATCGACCAGAACCAGATTGTTATCTTTCAGCAGCTTGTCAAAAGTCTGCGGGGTATAGGTTGGGCTGTTGCTGGCTACCGCATCGCTGCTTTGATCCAGAGGATAGCCCTGTTGTGTCCAGGTCATAATGCCATGTTCGAGGGTGTAAATTTTCTTAAATCCCATCCGGCTCATGTAATCGGCGGCGGCATCGCTCCGGCTTCCCGACAGGCAGTAAACCAGAATGGTTTTATCTTTTTGTAACAGGTTAACCTTCGAAACAAAGGCCGGATCGGCAATGTTGATGTTGGTGGATCCCTGAATGTGTCCCCGCATGTATTCGCCCGGTGTTCTGACATCCAAAAGCAGACCATCGCCGGCAGCGACTAATTGCTTGAATTTAACTGCATCAACGGTTTGTACCGATTGTGCCCTGAGCCCTGAAACCAAGACTCCTAAGAGCAGAAAGCTTAAAATTATTCTTTTCATATCTAAAAATCTATATACGTTTATATCTTAAGCGTGCGAAGGTAAAAAAAGTTCATTTTCACAGGAATAAAATCAAAAAATATTTTGCGTTTGTGAAATTTTTAACACACAGGCCCGATTCAAAAAATCTTTGGAAAGGATCTTTTTTGCCGCGATAACATTACAACAAAAACACCATTTTATACCACTGATTGCCCCCGGTCGTGTTTCAATCGTACAATTCAGATACATTTGCTGCAAAAAAAATCAGATTTCGTTTGCCCCGATTTTTCGATTTCACAAATAACTCCTACATGTACAAAAAAATGAATTTTATTTTAGGATTGATTCCGGTTCTCTTGCTGGCCGGATCGCTCCGCATCCAGGCACAGCCTGTAAAACCAATCTATTTGGACGAAACCCGCCCGATTGAAGAACGTGTTAAAAATGCCCTGTCGCTGCTGACGCTGGAAGAAAAAGTGGCGCTTTGCCACGCGCAGTCGAAATTTAGCAGCAAAGGCGTGGCTCGTCTGGGAATTCCTGAATTGTGGATGAGCGACGGCCCGCACGGCGTTCGCGAAGAAATCCTTTGGGACAGCTGGAACAATGCCAACTGGACCAACGACTCGTGTACCGCTTTTCCGGCCCTGACCTGCCTGGCAGCCACCTGGAACCCCAAAATGTCGGCCATTTATGGCAAAGCAATCGGCGAAGAAGCCCGATACCGCAACAAGTCGGTGTTACTTGGCCCGGGCGTAAACATTTACCGCACTCCGCTCAACGGACGCAATTTTGAATACCTGGGTGAAGATCCGTACCTGTCGTCGCGCATGGTAATCCCTTACATTCAGGGCGTTCAGGAAAACGGAGTCGCCGCCTGTGTGAAGCATTACGCGCTGAACAACCAGGAAATCTGGCGCGGCCACATCGACGTGGAGGCGAGCGACCGTGCCCTGCGCGAAATCTACCTTCCGGCCTTTAAAGCAGCCATTACCGAAGGAAAGGCCTGGGCGCTGATGGGTTCGTACAACCAGTTTCGGGGCGAACATTGCTGTCACAACGATTTGCTCCTGAATAAAATCCTGAAGGGCGAATGGAAATTCGACGGGACGGTAATTACCGACTGGGGCGGCGCCCACAACACTATGCAGGCCGCGTTGAACGGCCTCGACATTGAAATGGGAACCGGCACCGACGGATTGACCAGCTCTCAAAAAAATGCTTACGACAATTATTATCTGGCTTACCCGTTTCTTCAGGCCCTGAAAAAAGGGGAAGTTCCTGAAAGTGTACTCAACGACAAAGCCAGCCGCGTACTGCGATTGATTTTCCGCACGGCCATGAACACCAAGCGTCCGTTCGGAAGTCTGGCAACTCCCGAACATGCACAGGTTGCCCGCAAAATTGCCGAAGAAGGAATTGTCCTTCTGAAAAACTCTGGAAATATTTTGCCGCTCGATGCTTCGAAACTGAAAAATATTGCTGTGATCGGTGAAAATGCCACCCGCAAAATGACCGTTGGCGGAGGAAGTTCGAACCTGAAAGCCAAAATGGAAATTTCGCCACTGCAGGGACTGACCGAAAAATATGGCAGCAAAATTACCTATACCATGGGTTATGCTTCCGGTCCGGCCGCATACGGACGTGCCATTAAATCAAACTTGAATGCTGATTCGCTGAAGGCACAGGCCGTTAAAATAGCCAGCGCTGCCGATGTGGTTCTTTTCATTGGCGGACTGAACAAAAATCACTACCAGGATTGTGAAGGGGGCGACCGGAAATCGTACAACCTGCCATTCGGTCAGGATGAATTGCTGGATGCCATCCTGAAAGTGAATAAAAATGTGGTGGTGGTACTGGTGAGCGGAAACGCGGTAGCCATGCCCTGGATCGACCGTGTGCCGGCTGTTGTTGAGTCGTGGTACCTGGGCACCGAAGCTGGCGAAGCGCTGACTTCAGTGCTTTCCGGAGAAGTAAATCCTTCCGGAAAACTTCCGTTCAGCTTCCCGGTAAAACTGACCGATTGCGGCGCCAATGCTTTCGATAAACTGTGTTATCCGGGCGACAGCATCCACGAAGTTTACAAGGAAGATATTCTGGTGGGTTATCGCTGGTACGATACCAAAAATATCGCGCCGCTGCTTCACTTTGGTTTTGGTTTGAGCTATACTACTTTTGCCCTGAACAATCCGCAAACCGACAAGAAATCGTACGGAAAAAACGAGACGGTGAATTTGAAATTTACCCTTCGAAATACCGGCAAAGTTGCCGGGGCCGAAGTTCCGCAGGTTTATGTCACTCAGAAAAACGCTCCGGTTATGCGTCCGGCCAAGGAGTTGAAAGGATTTAAAAAAGTATTCCTGAAGGCTGGTGAACAGCAAACCGTGACCATTCCGGTAAAAGTGGCCGACATGGCCTATTGGGATGAAAAAACCAGTAACTGGAAAGTAGATTCCGGTGAATTTGTACTGAGCCTGGGCACTTCGTCGGGCGATATTAAATTCACCTTGCCCATTCAGGTAAAATAAAAGGAACCCGGAGAAATGAAAAAAGGGAAGTCTGATTGAGTTCAGATTTCCCTTTTTTATGCCGGAAAACTCCCTTTGACCGGCTCTGGGAGCGGTGCTTTGCTAAAACTCGATATCGTACAAACCTTCGGAGTCAGCTTCAAACTGTTTCACGCCAATATCGGTCATCGGGTGCTTGATGAGATGGTACAATAATTCGGGACTGATGGTCGCCGAATGAGCGCCAGCCATGCTGGTCCGGTAAATCTGGTCAACGGTCTTGAAACTGGCAGCCAGTACTTTGCCTTTCAGTGCATACTCAAAAATATTCTGAACAATATCGCTCACCACTTCAATGCCATGCGATGAAATGTTATCGAGGCGACTGACGTACGGCGCCACAAAATCGGCTCCGGCTTTCATGGCCACCAAAGCCTGCTGCTGCGTGAAAATAGCGGTTGCCGTGACATTGATTCCGGCATCCTTCAAAATGCGCATAGCTCGGTAACCTTCCGGAGTAACCGGAATTTTGGCATAAAAATTATCGCCGAAATCGAAATAACTGCGGTACTTTTTTGCTTCACGCACCATATCATCGGAGTGCGCTGAAATCATCTGCACGTGCACCATTCCGGAGCCCACCAGTTCCTGAATACCCTCGATGGCAACGGATAATTTGTATCCGGCGTGATTTAGAATGGTTGGGTTGGTGGTGACACCTTCCAGCGGGAAAAATGTGTACAGCTTCCGGAGTTCGTCCAGGTCAGCCGTGTCGGCCATGTAAATCATGATTTCGTTTCTAATTGTTTATTCGGCAAAGGTACAGCATTAAAAGTAAGCTCAGGAAAAAGAGGCATAAGATTTTAGATATTAGACAAAAGAATTAAGGTATTGCAAATGTTTTCGTCATTGCGAGGGACGAAGCAATCCATAAATTTATGGATTGCTTCACTTCGTTCGCAATGACGGTTTTAGATGGTCGAATATCAGTTTCAATTTCTAATTCCCCAGCAAATATTCTTCGGCTTCAACCGACCAAAGTCCCTGGTGACGGTCGCAAATTTCGGCCAGTTTGGCAAACATCG
>JBBIHV010000125.1:0-11563 GCA_037446835.1 Sunxiuqinia sp.
GTATGGAATAACTCACAACATCTCCCGGTTTCCATTCGCGGTCGATTACAGCATAGCCTTTTTCGGTTTTGTACCGAAATGATTTTCCATTTACCGTAACTGAAACTGAATCTTTTTCAGGAGAAACAAAGGAATACAGATCGCTTGGTACAACCTGATTTCCGGCCCATCCCGGAATGCGCAAAAACAAGGCAAACCGGCTGTCTTTTTCCAGAGAAACCGAAATTTTCACCTCCCCGCTCCACGGGTATTTTGTCTCCTGACTGATTGTAACCGGTTGTTTTTTGTTGAGTTGAATCGTTGCCGAGCTTTGCGAAAACAGGTTTACATACAGGCTGTTTGTTCCCTGTGCATAAATATATCCGGGCACCGAAGCCAGGAAGCGGCACAGGTTGGTGGGGCAGCACGAACAATCGAACCAGGGTTGGCGGTCGAGGGTTTCGCCGCTGTTGAACTTGAAGTGCATGTCGCATTCGAGCGGATTCGGGTAAAAAAATGTTTTGCCATCGAGACCGACTCCGGAAATGACACCATTGTACAAACTGCGCTCCAATACGTCGATGTACTTGGCATCGCCGTGAAGCAAAAACATGCGGTAATTCCAATACACATTGGCAATGGCAGCGCAGGTTTCGTTGTAGGCGGTCAGGTTGGGCAACTCGTAATTGTCGCCAAACGCTTCGCCCTGGTGGCGGGCGCCAATGCCGCCGGTAATGTAAAATTTCTTCGAAACCATATTGTTCCAGATCTTGTCGATGGCAGCCAGGTAGGCCGAATCGCCAGTCAGTGCGGCTACATCGGCGACTCCGGAATACAAATACCCGGCGCGAACAGCATGGCCCACCGCTTCATCTTGTTTCACAACCGGCTCGTGGTCCTGCGAGTAGGCTTTTTTCGGATCAAGGACTTTCCCCCGGCAATCGATGAAAAACTTAGCCAAATCGAGGTATTTTTTTTCTCCGGTAATTCGGTACAATTTCACGAGGCCCATTTCCACAATTTCGTGTCCGGGTGCGTCGTTGCGTTTTCCGGGGCCAAAAACCTGACACAATAAATCGGCGTTTTTCAGGGCAATATCCAGGAAGTTTCGTTTGCCTGTTGCCTGAAAATGTGCTGAAGCTGCTTCAAACAAATGTCCGGAGTTGTACAGTTCGTGGCTCAAAACCGACTCGTTCACCCAACGCTCTGCCCCCGACCATTTGTGCGGGTGCTTCGGGTCGATGGTGCGCGCGGTGTATAAATAGCCGTCGGGTTCCTGGGCTGCTCCGACAATGGTGATCAAACTATCGACATAACGATCGAGTTTCGGATCGGGATGGACGCTCATCGAGTATGATGCGCCTTCAATGGTTTTGTAAATATCGGTGTCATCGAAGGGGAAGGTGGTACCGAACTCGCCTTCTTTTTTCGCGGCCTTCACGAAATTGGCGATCCGGCCGGTTTCTTCGCATTTGGCAAACGATGCAGGAATGGTCACCGTCCGGTTGGTTTCAATTTTTGGCAACCAGAACCGATCGCTGATTTTAACTTCGTTAAACGGAACGCCCTGAATTTTATAATCGGCTTTTTCCGGCTGGGTTTTGCAGGCAATGAGCGCTGCAATCATAAGGAGCATAGAAAAATATTGTTGTTTCATCTGTTTATAATTGTTTTTTAATTGCCAGATGGAACTCGCCAATAATCATTCTCCTGTGTGAGAAGTAATTCTCATGGCTCGTTTCATTGGTTGGTTTTTTTATTGAAATGCCGTAATTTAATTCAGTTCAAAGGTTGAGAAAAAGATTTTTCGGGAAACAGGAATTGAATCGTAAATCTGGTTCTGTACTCCAAAATTAAGAAAAAACCAATGCGGAAATTCGATTAAGTGTTGTAAAGACTCTTTTGTTGTTCCGAAAAAAGGTCTTTTTTAAAAAAAAGGTTAAAAAGACTATGGAAATAGAAGGATAAAACAAAAAAGGGGGAATACGTGCTGGTATTCCCCCTCCAATTTACACCATGTCAGATAACATTACAATACTGAAAATGTTATCAAATTCCTTTGCATTATTTGTATGCGTCGTTTTGATCGCACAATGGGTTTTTCAACAACTCATCAGTTGGAATTGGCATATCCATCCTTGCCGGAACGTAATCAAAATCGCGGAAAGTATTCCATGTATTTTGTTGGGCATTCGGATCCTTAGAACCTACCCCTTTTGGATAATCAATGTTAATGTGATCTGCCATAAACCCTGAACGAATCAAATCCGGAGCAAGACACCATTCAGCATTGAATTCTTTGCGACGTTCCATACCCAGGGCTACCAACCATACCGGAGAAGCATAACCTTTTGCAGCTTTTAACGAAGTATAATAAGTCTGCGCATCAGGAACAGTAACTACGGCTGTATTAAATGGTAGAGGATAAGTAGTTGGCTTTACGATATCTTTAGCGCCATTACCTAAAAAGAATTGAGCCATGTTCTGATAATAAGGAAGGTAAGTAGCAGTTAAAGCATCTGCTTTACCAACTTCCTGATTCCCCCAGGCACGGTCACGGATTTGATTAATATAGCCCCATGCGGTTGGATCATTTTCCCCATTCAAATTGAACAGGCATTCAGCGTAGTCTAACAAAACATTTGAATAACGTTTGTAATAGATCTGTTGAGGGCCCCAGGGTGCCTGATAGTTTGAACGGGTAGTACGCCAATACTTCAAAGTCCAGACAGAAGGAGCAGCTTCACCTCCCATTAAAAAATGATAATGGGTATTTAATGAATCGCCAACTGTAAGGCTCTGTTGCAGATAAGGATTGTACCCATAGTTTGTGGCAGATTTCCAATCTGGGTTGATATTTTTGACAGCACCTGTAACGCCTGAAGCTTCACGACGTTTATCGCCTGGTTCATAACAACTCCACCATTCCCAGGAGAGGTACAGGGTACCCCATCCACCGATAGACGGAGGAGCTACAAAATGGATCATCCAATTGTGAGCCTGGGATAGATTGGACCATTGGTTCCATTGTGACCCTTCGTCAAGTACTTCTTCCCAGATACATTCTTTCGTCCAAACAGCTCCCGGATCAAACAAAGTGGTGAAGGAAGGATTTAATTGGTATTTTCCACTATTAATTACTTGTAGTAAAGCTGCTGCTGCTGAAGTGTAGCAGGCTTTAGCCTGATCAGGAACACGAAACGCTTTCCACATATAAGCTTCGCCCAGATATGAAAGGGCGAAACCTTTGGTACAACGTCCATACTGTCCTGCTAATGGATCCCAGTCAAGTTCTGGGACAGCTGCATTCAAATCATTAATGATGAAATCCCACATTTCTGTATAAGTTGCTGCACGTGCTTTTGCCGGAGTGTTAATATAAGTTTCGCCTGTTGCTAACATCGGTACACGACCGAAAGCTTTTGCAAGCCACATGTAGTAGAAAGAACGAATACATCTGGCCTGACCATCGAGTGAAGTTTTTACAGGAGCAGAAACTTTATCGGCGTTAGCAAGACCAGCCAGGAAATCGTTGCAACGGGAAATTGCTGTATAGGCTTGTTTCCAACCGCTTAATAGTTCCGGGCTGCCTGGAGTCCATTTTTGTGAGTTCCAGTCTTTATCCCATCCGGTTGCCTGAGTATCCATTGTTGGGTGGCCACCTATAAACAAGTTTGGTTTGATACCCCAGTCTCCGTCGATATCTGTTGGAAGCATCATTGTGTAACAACCAACAAGGCCAGCTTTAGCATCATCGTCCGACTTAAACATTTGATCGGCAGCCAAAATGGAATAGTGAGGAACTGTCAAAAAGTCCTTATTGTTGCAAGAGTCCATCGCTAGCAGGAATAAGACGCTGACAAGTGGAAATATTATTTTTGATATGTTTTTCATAATATTAATATATATTTATGTGGAACATTTAGAATTGAAGGTTCAAACCAACTGAAAAAATGCGTGGCATTGGATAACGGCCTGTATCCAAACCAGTATAGAGCACACTTCCTTGTCCTGCTTCAGGATCGCCATATTTGTTGTAAGGTGAGATGCAGAGTAGATTTTGAACAGCAAAGTTAATCCGTGCACTTGCAATGCGTATTGGACTCAACAGGGCTTTGTCGAAATTATAACCAACCTGAACATTATTAATTTTCAAGAAATTACCATTTTTAACCCAATAGTCAGAACCACGCATGTTGTAATTCAGATCCAGGAACGACAATCTGGGCGTTGTGGTGCTATGATTATTAGGAGTCCAGGCATTTTTTGAAACCTCGTTTAAGATGTTAGGAGTGAAACCATTATCACTCGGAAACATGTTAGATAATACCATTGCCGAATAGGAATAGATTTGTTGGCCAAGTACTCCATAAGCATAAATCGAAAAATCCCAATTCTTATACGATGCGTTTAAGGTCAAACCATAATTTAACTTTGGAAAACCATTACCTAAAATGGTCATATCTTTAGCATCAATAAAGCCGTCACCGTTAAGATCTTTGTACTTAAAATCACCAGGAACAGTACTTGACCCATTATTGTAACCACCAGGGTGGCCTGCTGCAATAGCTTTTGCGTTGACAGCATCTATTTCGGCCTGAGATTGATAGATACCCTCAACCTTGTAACCGTAGAAAGAACCTACGGCATAACCTTCGCGACAGATCGAGTGACCATTCCAGTGCGTGCCTGAAGGAGCACCTACTGCACCCACGTTCGAACCATCATTGGTAGTACTTGTGTTTTCGCTGAACAAATCGGCACCCATTTTTAAAACTTTGTTTTTTAAGGTTGAACCTGTTAATGTGGCGCCGATATTCCAATCCTGATTAATTTCCTTCTTATAGTTTACGCTGAATTCAAAACCTTTATTCTGAATGTCACCGTAGTTGGTATATACCTGGGTATAACCTGATGAAGGGCGTATTGACTGGTACAATAACAGATCTTTAGATTTCCGGATGAAATAATCCATAGTCACGTTCAAACTATTTTGGAATAATCCCAGGTCAAGACCGATGTTACTTTGTTCATTGGTCTCCCATTTCAACTTCGGATCAATTAATGTAGGAGCATAACCTGTAGCTAGTTGTCTGGTAGTATTCATACCTGACTGTCCATTCTGTCCATAATAAAAATATTGAATCTTATTTGTAGTCAATGCGGCAACAGACAGATCTGTTGGACCACCTGAATTACCTGTCTGACCCCAACCTAAGCGAAGTTTCAAATTACTGATAGTCGGAATGGTTTTCAGGAAATTCTCTTCTGAAATACGCCATGCTAAAGCTGCTGACGGGAAGTTACCCCAACGGTTTTCGGCACCAAAGTTAGAAGAACCATCACGACGCATGGTACTGGTTAAGATATAGCGATCCTTCAAAATATATTGAATACGACCAAAATAAGATATTCCACGAGTTTGAAGGTTATAAGCGCCAAGACCAGTTCTTGCAACAGGATCTTTAGTCAAACTGATATCGCGGATGTTATCACCAGGAAAATCATTTCCTGAAACATTACTCCAGTTTCCGAAGCCTTTGCTAACTGAATTACCTGCCATTAAAGTTAAATTGTGAATATCACTCTTCCAATTGTAAGTCAAATAATTTTCAATGGCAAGATTGTTGTAATTGCTATTGTTGATTCCTAAATAATATTTGGCATCGTAATTATACAATTTAACGAGTGTCCCGTCAGGAAAGTAACGTTTTTTGTTGCCCCAAAAGTTATACCAATTGCCTGCGGTAAAATTATAAGATGCTATTGATTTGAAAGTTAAACCTTTATATATTTTAATATTGGCATAAGCGCTGAGAAGTACCTGGTTATTTTTGGTTATACCAGTATTTTCCATCTGTTCAGCATAAATGTTATTTCCCAAATTTGAATCGTTTGAACCTACATCACCTTGTTCAGGAGAACCATAAGTCCCGTCTGGGTTTATAACGTTAGGGCTTACAACCTTATTAGCCACTGGGTCAACATAATCCATCGTGGGAGATGTGGTCGCCCAGTCACGTTGAGAAGAAAGGTTTCCGTTATTACCGAGAGCTCCATTACTACCGCGTGACTCTGAATGGGAAAAACTGAGATCACTACCGATCTCAAGGAAATCAGCCACTTTGGAAACTACATTGACACGTGCATTCAAACGGTTGTAATTCGAATTGACAACAATACCATCATTATTTAAATAACTTAATGAAAGGTTTGACTGAGTTTTTTCCGTACCTCCTGAAGCAGAAAGATTGTATTGTTGTTTAAGTGAAGCCCGAGTCATTTCCTTTTGCCAGTCAATGTTCTTTCTTTTACCGTCATATTGTGTAGCGAAAATTTGATTGGCCAAACTTCCACCATCGTTAGCGCGTGCCTGACGAATATTTGCTGCATACTGGTCAACATTGCCAACATCCAATGTTGAAGCCAAAGTTTGTACTCCATAGTCTGCAGAAAAAGTTATATGTGAAGCACCTGCTGTACCATGTTTAGTAGTTATCATGATAACACCATTGGCCCCGGCTGAACCATATATAGCAGTGGCAGAAGCATCTTTCAATATTTCAATGCTCTCTATATCACTTGGGGAAAGAAAATTAGCGTTAGTACCTACCTGTACGCCATCAACTACATACAGCGGATCGGCGATCCCGTTAATCGTTGCAACGCCACGGATACGAATGGCTGCGTTTGCATCAGGAGCACCGTCTTGCTGGGTAACCATTACACCCGCAGCAGCTCCTTGTAAACCTTGAAGAATGTTCGTGGGATTTTTTTTCATCATGTCTTCTCTGTCAACCGACACAACGGATCCAGAAATATCACTTTTTTTCTGCATACCATAACCAATTGCCACAACTTCTTCAATTCCAATTGCTTCTTCAACAAGCGAAGCATTGATCGTAGTTTTGCCTTCGACAGCAATTTCCTGTTTTTTCATCCCCACAAAGGTGAACATCAACGTCGCATTTTCCGGGACATTAGTGAGCAAATAACTTCCGTTGGTATCGGAGATCGTCCCGATTGTGGTACCTCTAACTATTACTGAAACTCCAGGCATTGGAGAGCCTGAAGAGTCGGTAACTTTACCTGAAACTCTAATTGTTTTATTGTCCTGAAATGATTCGGAACCAATCGTACTGATCACGATATTCCGGTCGATCATTTTGTACGAATAGACATTTTTATCCAGGATTTCGTTCAGGATCTTATCAATTTTGGCATTTTTAATGTCAAGAGTGTACCTTTTATTCAGATCCAGTTGGTCGGTCTTAAATAAAAAGCCAAAGTCTGTAATACGTTCAATTTCGTCGAATACCTGAATAATTGAAGCATTTTTTACGTTCAGGTCGAACCTGGTTTCCTGTGAGAAAGTTCTGGCAGCCATGGCCATCACCGAAAGGAATAAGAAAATGGTAGTTAGTTTCATAACAATTAATAGCTTCTTAATTCCAGACCGCTGATGATCTGGGAAATGTTGTTTTTTCTTCATAGTTTTGTTTGTTATTTGTTAAACGATTGGTCGTGGCGATCGGCAAAATTACCCTGACCATAAAATTTCAAAAAACACCAACCGGGCAAGTCTCCAGCTTTCCCGGTTTTTTTGTTTGGTTAGTAATTTTCCATAGGCAATTGCTGTTTAAATTTTTAGGTGAATATTTCTACGTTTAAGACCAATTTGATTGATACAGTGCATTTTCGATTAATAAATGATGATCACGTCCGGGGTGTCAGGTTTTTCAATGATCTTGTAATTGAACCGGGTTGTTAATTTTAGCATTCTCATGACACCCAGTGCAGTGGTCGATTTTTTGAGGTTTCCGGTGTACCGGTAATCGCGTAAAGACTGGTTCTTGAATTTGAACTCAACATCGTACCAGCGGCTGATTTCCTTGAAAATATCCTCGAGCCGCTGGTCGCGGATCACAAATTTGCCGTCCCTCCAGGCTGAAAGGACATTTGATTGGAAGGGTTTAATTTCAATTTTTTTATTTTCTGGATTATAAACGGCGCTTTCTCCGGGTTTTAATTCCACCGGAGAAATTCCTTCGGAAGTCAAAATATCGGCTTTCCCCTCAACAAGTGAAGTTTCAACGGTTCCATCTTCAGGATAAGCCCTTATGTTGAAGGTCGTTCCCAAATCGCGGACTGCAATCTGCCCAACTTTAACGGTTAATGGAAAATCTTCGCGGTGCTTGACTTCAAAAAAGGCTTCTCCATGTAATTCGGCCAGCCTCTGGTTGGTCTTGTGGTCTTCGCGGTAGGTCAGTTCCGATCCTGAATTCAGCCAAACTTTAGTTCCATCGGCAAATTCAACCGTACTCACACTTCCTTTTGTTGCTGTGTATTTCTGAATTCCTATGTCAGCAATTTCAACTGATTTCTTTCCGAAAAGAAAATAGCCCGAAAGCCCGCCAATACTCAAAATCAGCACGATTGCCGCCGCATATTGAAGAATTTTCCGGCCAACGGAATAGGTTTTATTTTTGGTTTCGGGATTTATCTTTCTCCAAAGGTTTTCAAATTCTGCTTCAACATCGACGGCAGTTCTTTGCCGGGAAGTGCGCAGCCACAGACTTTTAACTTCGTAGAACAATTCTTCTTCGTTCTTACTTTCCCCTAAACTGCGATAGAATTCTGCTTTCTCTTCTGTACTTGCCTCGCCTGTTAAGATTCGCGATAATAAATTCATCTCCATTTTTCCCCTGTTGTTTAGTAATGAACAAATGAAGTTGGAAATACCCTAATGAATTTTTCAGGAAATTTCAGAAATAAACATGCAGTTTGGGTTTCTGCAATTATTTAGTGAAGGATTTTCGCAATAACAGCAACGATGGGCAGGTAGTCTTTTAAATCGTTCCGGAGTATTTTTAAAGCTTTGGTCAGGTGGGCTTCCACTGTTTTTTGTGAAACGCGCAGTTTATCGGCGATTTCTCGATTTTTGAGATCTTCATTCCGGCTCATCTCAAAAACAACACGGCAATGTTCTGGCAGGTTTCGGATGGCCTGATCAATTTTTTCTTTCAGCTCGCCAAATTCCAGAAAATCGTCGCCCATCCGGACCAGGCTTTCATACTGGTAATGCATTTCCATCCACCTGATTTTCTCGTGGTGTTTCAGCATGATTTGCCGGCGGTTTAAAATGTTCAGACAGTTGTTTTTGACCAAAGTAAATAAGAAATTCCGGAGGTTTGAATCGGGGTTTAGTTCATTCCTGATTTCCCACAATTTAACAAATGCCTCCTGAACAACACCTTTTGCTTCATCTTCGTCTTCAAGGTAATGTTTGCTCAAATGACAAAGCGGTTGGTAGAATTCACGAAAAATGTTCCTGAAACTATTCTTGTCGTCTTTGTCTAATTGAAGGATTTGCTCAACCATAGTTTGAAAATCATCGTCCAAATATAAGAAAAAACAGTTGCAAGGAGCTTTTAAGTGTTGTAAAGACTCTTTTATAAAAAGACAAATTACTGAATTTTTCGAGAACTCTCGATGTGACCTGACAATGAAAAGCCCCTTTGGTTAGAAATAACCAAAGGGGCAACCCGATTATAGTTTTCTCCCGATTATAAGTTGATTCGGATGTTATTTTTTGCAAAGACTTTTAATCAGGTCAACTTCTTCCTGTTTATAAGGAGTTCCATCAGGACGAAAAATTTCGTGGAACCAAAGCTTTGGTTCCGATCCGTCGGCGATTGGTTCGTCCCAAGCATATTTGGTGTTCGATTTCCCGGCAACCAATCCCCAGTTGATGGCGCCAATGTTTTGCTGTTTCAGCATTGGCATAATGTTGGTGAACAGGCTGTTGTTGCGGCGGGCCATGTACTCGGTACACACCATTGGGCGACCATAACGTTTTAGCGTGTCGATAGCTGCCTGGTGTTTCTCAGGGCTTTCGTAGTTGTGGTAAGTAATGATGTCGGAATTTTCAACCTGAAATTTGTTCAGATTTTTCAGGCTTAAATTCCAGACTCCGGAAGACAGTGGCTGAGACGGACGAACTTCCCAGCCCCATTCAAACACTTTCTTCAGCAAAGGCAGCGACCGATCGCCATAACCCGAGTTGCCGGGTTCGTTGTACAAGTCCCAAATGGCAATTCGTTTGTCGTCTTTAAATGTGGTCAAAATATCTTTCACGTAAGCTTCCAATGTTTTTACCAGCGTTGTGTCGGTATAAAGCAGTTCGCCCGGATCGCGCACCCAGCCCGAGTTGTGGACGCCTGGTTTGGGGTCGGGTTGTTTGCCGGCTTTGTAGGTGGGGTTCCAGCAGTCGTCGAAAATGCAGAATACCGTTTTTATTCCGTGTTTGTCGGCAACAGTCAGGTAAGTATTCATGCGGTTTTTAAAGCCTTCTTTGTCCACTTCCCAGGCTACGTGGTGCAGATACACGCGCATCACGTTCATCCCGATTCCTTGCGCCCAGCCCAGTTCGCGGTTAATGGTGGCGGTGTCGAACGATTCGGCCTGCCAGGTTTCCAACTGGTTGATGGCCGTACTCGGGTTGAAATTACTGCCTCGTAGCCAGCCGTTTTCGGCTGCCCATTGTTGGGCCCGGGCGTCGGTCCAGCGGGTTGAAACGGGTTCTTTCTTTGCTTCTTTCTTTTGTGCCGGTTGGCAGGCCACAAGGGCAACCAGCGCGATTGCCAGCAATACAAAAAGTATTCTTCTCATTGGGAAAATGGTTTTATAGTTTGAATTATTAATTGGTCTATTTTTCGCCTGAAGGTAATGAAATTGCTTTTCCGGCAGGAATGGCTTCTCCAAAATTCGGTGTTCCGTCGTCATTCCATTTAAAGGGCTGCATGCGTACATCGCGTTCCCATCCGGGAGTAGTGCTCTTTTTCGAGTGGTAAACAATCCAGTCTTCGGTATTGTCAGGCGATTTGACAAACGAGCAATGCCCAACGCCATACACCTGCGAATTTCCCTGGAAAACCGGACCCGATTTTTTCCAGTTGGCCGGATCAAGCAGGTTCCCGTCAGGATTGATTAGCTGGAGCATTCCCTGTCGGTATTCAACCAGCCACGATTCGCGGCATGAATAAATTACAAATACGTTCTCTCCGTTTTTCAGGATTTCAGGACCTTCATTCAGGTTTAGCGGGCCACCGGTTTCCCAGCTTTCAACTGGCGACGACAATTTTACGCGCTGACCTTTCATTGTCCACGGGTTCTCCATTTCGGAAATGTACAAATGTTGTTGCGTGGCGTCGGTGGTTTCCTGTTTGATCCAGCCCGACCAGATGGCGTACAGTCTGCCTTTGTGCTCAAGTGTGGTCATGTCAATCGCCCAAACGTTCGAAGCCGGATCGGAAGAATTATCGCCGGTATATAAAACGCCCATGTCTTCGTAGTCGCTGAAAACGTCGTCGGTTTTGGAGCGGAGCACGCCTGTACGCTGGTGTATAAATGGCGGTCCAGCTTCGCCAGCCGCATAATAAACATACCATCGCCCCTGAATAAAATGAATTTCAGGAGCCCAAACGCACGAACGGTTCCATCCGGTTGCAGGCGCTTGCCAGATGCTTGCCAGCTCACCTTTTTGCGTCATCTTCTTCGATTTGGAAACGATGATCGAATTGTT
>JBBIHV010000126.1:0-7587 GCA_037446835.1 Sunxiuqinia sp.
AAAATATATTTTGTTTTGCACCGTGATTTTTTGTTGATAATCAGCAATATGTAATTTTAAAATATGAGGGGGGGGTAAAATTTATTTTGCCGTTCATAATTATTGCTTTAGCTTAGCACAATCATAAAGAAAAACCAAACAGCATGTCCCTTAATAAATTCGTGTAAGAGGCCGCACCGGGTTACATTGCCCTGCCGAGAGTCGAAAATCTGCCGGGTACGGCCCGCCGGTGCGGCCAGAAGTTGGTGCCTTTCCATCGTTCAACGGGTCGGCCATATGTGGTATGCATGAGGCTGCATATGGTAAAAATCAGTTCGTGAAGTTAGGTTTTTTAGCAATCCTCAATTAAAGAAAATCAAAAAATGACAAAAACAATTGAAAAACCTCAGAATCAATGCAGATTCTAAATGTAATTGAAGGTTTCATTTCCGAGAATATTTGTAATCAAGATCAACAAGAAAAATTCTTCTATATTATTGCTTCTTTTCGACAGAGTTATTATAACGATTTTGAGTATTCATTAATAACCGGAAATATTTCTAAATTAAAATCTGCCGAAGTTTATCAACGTTCCTGTTGGAATAGTTGTATGAATGATAAATGGAACAGCTATAACCTTGTTGATTGGATTGAATTTTATGCCTTTCCCGTTGAGACTCTTGCATGGAATTCCGCATCTTGTGCTTGGGATTGTGCGTTTTAATCTTTCTAATATTTCAAGTATTAAACTTAAATAAAACAAAGATGAAGAAAGAATTTATAATTTATTGTTTACTTTTAGCTAGCATTGTAGTAACAATTTTGGGTGAAAAAGTTAGCCTTTCACCTCTTTTTGAGTATGGAAACGTGGTTACTCTGATCTGTGTTGGAATGTACTATCAAATTAGCATTATTAGTAGAATAATTAACTCAAAGTATTCTAATGTATCTATTGAAATTTTTTCGGGAATTATTATTGTATTTACATGTGCTTTTTTGGGTGCTTTTCAGGCAATTCACAATTTTTATTTTTTAACATCTATAAAAATATTAGCAATAGTCAATGGCATTTACACGTATTACTTAATCATAAAATTCAAAGAGAAAACCTATTCTGTTCGGCATTTTATCATTACCTTTTTACTGATCGGTGTTGGTGCCTGTTTTCAAGCTTAATTCTTATAATTGTAACAATATAAAAAAGAGAAATAAGGTCATCGCGTTTACCGAAAGTTCACGGAACGGGTTCGATGAAATCCGGAAAGCACGGCCCGATCAGGAACTGGTTAAAAAAGCGATGCTTCAACTGGCCGAAAACTGCAAGTTCAGCAATTGTTCGGTGAACGAAGCTTACGTGAAAGCGATGGGAATGAACCCGTAGAAAAGGAACAAAGTCCCAAGAAACAATTATTCAAGTTGTAACCCGAATTGTTCAACTTTAATTTTCCCTTTCAATCCGAGATTGTGATGAATAAAAATGCCGGTGTCAAAGTTGCAAACAAGAGCTTCTACGCTGATCAACATTCATGTATCTTCCCCGGAATTTCCCCAACCTGTTGACCCAAACCAAAACCTAAAACCATGTCAAAACGATTTCCCGTTTTTTTCCTTTTCTCTTTCCTTTTCTTCCTGAGTTCCGGCCATTCACAGCCTCTATCCAACAAAACCCTTCCCGTCAGGGGCTTCTGCATCGGCGCACCCAATCCGAATGAAGTGGATAGTTTTGTTATATTTATTTCCAAAGAACTGGCACCCCGGAAAGTCAATACGCTGATTCTCCGCGTCGATTATGGTTATCAGTACGAAAGCCATCCTGAACTGAGTGATTCTGGTGCGCTTTCGAAAGCCGATGTGAAAAAGCTGGTCGCTGTCTGCCGCCAAAACCATATTTGCCTGATCCCGCAGATCAACTTGTTGGGGCACCAGTCGTGGGCAAGTAAGGAAAATAATCTCCTGAAAGTATATCCGCAATTCGACGAAACGCCTGAAGTGAAGATGCCTGCAAAGTATATCTGGCCCAATGCCGACGGGCTTTACTGTAAAAGTTACTGCCCGCTTCACCCGGAATTGCACAAAATCATATTCGACGTGGTAGATGAGATTTGCGATGCCTTCGAAACCGACGCTTTTCACGCCGGAATGGACGAGGTTTTTTACATCGGCAGCGACAAATGTCCGCGATGCTCAGGCCGCGATAAAGCAGAACTGTTTGCCGGTGAAGTGAACCTGATCCGCAACCATCTTGCCCAGAAGAACCGTCAGCTCTGGATCTGGGGCGACCGCCTGATCGACGGCAAAACCACCGGGATGGGCGAATGGGAAGCCAGCATGAACAACACTTACCGCGCCATCGACCTGATTTACAAAGATGTGATGATTTGCGACTGGCACTACGAACGCGCTGACCAGACCGCCGTTTATTTTGCCACCAAAGGGTTCAACGTGGTTACCTGCCCGTGGCGCGACCCTGATGTTGCAGTCAGGCAAACGCAGGATATGTTCCGCTGGCGGGCTTCGGTAACTCCAGAAATGAAAGACCGTTTTCAGGGAATGGTACAAACCATTTGGGTTGGCGCCGGTGAATTTATGGACGAATTCTATGGCCGGAAAACCAACGAAAAGACAGGCAAATTCTCGCAAACCAAAACTTTTAAGGCCCTATTCAACGAAATTGAGGCGCAAAAGTAAGTACATTCACTTGAATAGGAGCCTTTAAACTTTTTCCGAATGACTTTTAACAAACAGGAAAAAGTAAAAGGTCATTAGAAAAACGCGAAGCGCCACATTTTCAAACGACGAATGACTTTTTCCCTTATTGAAATACCATGATCCGAAAATCATCGACCCATACCGAATCGGAGGCCGGGCTCCAAAGATAGAAATTGAGGTTGGGTTCGGGGTAATTTTCAGGAAGGGACACGTTCAATTCGCTTCGGGTCCATTCACCTGATTTATTCTCACCTTGATCCGATGTTTTATAAAACTGTTCACTGTTGGTTGCCGAAGCGACAGCCATAGTTTGTTTTTGATCAGAACTTCGTTGCCAGAACTCTACCTTGTAGCGTTTGCCGTTAGAAACGGGGATAGAAATATTCAGCCCGAATTGATTCGAAGAAGTGAGCAAAAGTGACGATTTTCCACTGTGGGCAAACCGATTGGATTGGAGTTTTCCGCCTTTGAACATGAATTCAGCAGTATTCGATTTTATATTTTCCCCATCAGCAGTAAGTTCTTCCATTGAGGTTTCAATCACCAACCTGGGTTGACTTGACTTTATAATCTGCGCTGTATCAGCAGTCGCCAGGGCAATAACCTCACCCGACCTTTCGTTTTGATATACTTTTTCCAACTTCACAAATCCTGTCATCCCAACCTGATCGACCATAGCTGAAATATTCAACATTGAAGCCTCGCAAAGCCCGGTATTGGAATAGACATAGATTCTACTGTTCTTTCGGAAAACATCCAACGGAAGATAGTTGCCTGCCCAGTCGGTAAACCCATCGGCACTATTCCAAAGGTAGTTGCCAGGATAAACCGATGCCAATATTTGAGTGAATTGCTTTTTCATCGTCCTCCCCGTATAGGCGTAGCCAAATCGTAATGCAGTTTCAATAAATGCGCTGCCATTCACACCCGCTGTGAGGACAATGTATTTCCCTTTAAATTCGGTTTTTACGGCCTGCGAAGTTTTTTCAACAGGATTGGTAATCCCTTTTCCAAACTTATTCATAACAATCAACCGTGCGAAGACACCAAAAACCAGGAATATCACGATCCGGGAAACGATCCGGGTTGAAAAGGTTCCGATTTTTTCCCGGAAAAATTGAATCCAAAAATAACCGTGAAGTGGCATAAATAGCGCAAAAACTGGCATCAGGTAATGAAAACTGTAATGCCTTGCCACCAAAAGCACCTGAAAAATGGTTGCCAGGGTAATGGCAATGTATAACCGTTTGAGTGATCCCGAAATGTGTCGTTTCCTGATCATAACCCAACCAACCGGCAAAAGGAGAAGGTGCAACGTAAAAGTTAACTCTTTCAACACCATCTGATGGATTCCCTGAAAGAAGATTGTTGCATCGAATAGCTTCTTTTCCCCTAGCCCATATTTCCCGGTGTGCGTGGCAATTCCACCGATAAACCTACCAATTTCTGTCAATTTATCTAAAATCGGGATAATGAAAAGGATAAGAAATAATAGCGACAGCAGCAGGTAGCTGAGTTTTGATTTTTGGGTCTCGAAAAAGAAGAAAGGGATAATGAGTACCGGAAACGCCGAAATTTTGGTAGAAACCGAAAGCGCCGATAGCAGTGCAATAACCGCCAGAAGTTTAAAACGGCCATCGTCGCTGTTGTCATAAAGTATCATACAAGCGGCAATGGCCAATGATAATAGAGTAAGAACCGACTCGCTGTTGAATACGGGCATAAAATTAACCAACTGAAACGATAGGAGCGGGAAAAGCTGTACGGCAACAGCCATATTCCTGTTTTTTAGGTTTTTAAAAGCAAAAAGACCGAGCATCCAAAGCATTACGCAATTCAGGCCAATCAAGGCGATGGTAATAATCCGAATGTATATTTCGGGATGGGCCAATACTTCAGTAGCCAGATCATTCGATCCGCGCAACCAACCTGTAATTTTAATGAGCAATGCACCGAATAATTGTAAAGGTATGCCCGGGTGCGTGACGAATCCCGTGTCATTCGATCCGAGGGCAAAAGTCAGCCCGCCCATCAGATAAGCATAAACAGGATCATACCAGCCCTGATAATATAAGTGGATTTCGGCAATCCTGAAAAGCATAAAAAGGAAAAGGAAAAAGGGGACAACAATGAAGACAAGATTATATCTTCCCGGTAAAAATTTCCATAAACCTAAATTAAACTGGCTACTGTTTGCGTTATTCATTCGCGAATGACTGTTCTCGTTTTCAATGGAATAAATTATTCTTTTCAGGATATTCAAAAAAAAGCACCTTCGGCAAGCAACAAATTTACCATAAAAAATTTGAACTCCAAGTTCCTGCTCCGATGATTTCGGGCCATCGGAGCAGCCGGGCCTCCCTCAACGTTTTCCCTTTTCCTTTTTCCCAATGACTTTTTCCCAATGACCCTTTCCTATTTCAGCACCTCTTTTGCTGCCAGCACCAAAAACATAAAGTTGGTGGCGCCGCCGCCCAAAACATATTCGGTTTGCTGCCAGAAATACGGCCATTCTTTCAACTCCGGAAAGTCGGGTCGGATAATCCCGGTCCCTGAAACTGAACCTCCGGGAATGAAAGAACGATCTGCACGGTTGGCGCCGTAAGCCTGAGTTACCGAACGCGAGCCAACTCCGGAAACAAAGGATGAGGTGTTTTCTCCGGGATGGTTGCCCAACACAAAATTCAGGGCATTCAGCATGTATTTCGAGTCAAAAATTTCATGAAAGTTTTTCTGAAGGAAATACTGGTTAACGCCAAAACTCTGGATGTTCCAGCCGTCGCCCCAAATTTGCGGATGATACGGCACCCCAAACGGATTTTCCTGCTGCACTTTGTCAACTTCAGTTTTGTAATTCCGGGCAGCCGTTTCGACCATCGCCGACAGTTTTGCATCGTTTATCAGTTTCAAAACCCTTCCCAACTGGCCAATTAATTCATTTCTTTTCAGAACTTCGGGCTGCGTATATTTCAGAATATCGTCCTTGTATTTTGTGTTTCCGGTGGTAATTAGCAATTCAATTGCAGCAGTTATTTTTGATCCGGCCAGCCTTCGGTTATTTTCAGCATCAGCGCCTGCATACAACGCTTCGGCAGTGCTTAGCGACTGCGTGGCCAGCGTGTCGTTAAATCCTTTCAGGACCCTGGCAGCGGCGGCCAACGATTTGGCAACTTCCAGTTCACGTCCCGGGTTCACTTCAGTAAAAACCAAACGGTCGTCCAATACACCTGATTCGTGGGCGGTTACTTCATCCTTTTTTAGCGAAGGGTTGTATTTCAGGCCATCGGTAATGGTGGAAGCATCGCCCAGATGAACATACTGGCGCAAACTGTTTTCGATGATCCCGCGGTACAACCTGCCCAGGCTTTGATACCCGGCCAGAATTGTAATTACGCCATGTTCAGCCTGTTGGAGCAAATCGTTTTTCCCATCGGGACGGTGAATTTCTACCAGGTGCTGATGCTGGTCAACGGTCGTTTCGTCCCAGTCGGGATGAAACTGTTCGTACGCCTGCGACAAAACCCAAACCGTTCCGGCCTGCGATTCAACGCGCAAATCGTAGTCGCCGGCATCGTGCCAGCCACCGCGGTTCAATCCTGGAACCTGCCCCAGTGGTTTATATTTCGTCAGGGTTGAATGACCTTGAGCATAACCATCAAAATGATTGGTATCAACCGGAGCCATCAGCGCGTCGTCCATGTGGCAGAGGCCGTGCCAGACGCGGTAACCTTCGTTCACGCGCATGTGGCACATTTGCACCGGAAGAAAGTATTCGATGGTGGGCTGCCACACATTCCGGTCGTAAACGGTTTTGCTAATGCAGAACGGCTGCGTGGTATTTCCGGCATAGGAAATCTGGTACATACCGGGTCCTTTCACGTCCGAAAAATCGAACTGAAAATAGTTGAACCGAAGGAATTTTCCCCACTTTTTGGGCTCGACGGTGCGAATTTCTTTCAACCCGCCATCTTCCGAAATACGGTTCAGGATAACTTTTTCGAGCTTCGGATCGTTTTTATCGACTTCGATGACGGCAATTTTTGGCTGATTGGGTTCGTAGCCAACCTGGCTGACATGCACCGCAGGTTTCGACAAAAAATTGGGCAACACCTTGCAATCGACCACCCATTCGATGGCTCCTGTGGTTTTTCCGGGCGTAACCAGCGACCGCACCACGAACCAGCCGTTGTTGTGATAGAAACGGCCATCGAGCAGTTGCAGCGGCTGGCCTTTGCTTTCAATGATCATGGTTTGGGCCGCAGTTTCAGGAGCAATGGTCAGTTTTTGTCCTGAAGCCATTGGGAAAGCCTGCCAGTTGCCGTCCACATCCTTTTCCATCGGGCCATTCGGCTGGGTGGGGAAAATTCCTGATTGCCCGTCGAGGTACCAGCTTTTGCCAAATAAGATAGCCGGAAACAATTCAAAATTAAAGCCAACTTTCTTTTCCCATCCTGCCGGAAGTGGTTTGTCGAGATCGACTAAAATGCGGAATTTACTGCCTTCGCCAACCACACGGACATGATAGGTGAAATACAAATCGGGATATTCAACCGGGTTAAAACCTTTGCGGTTTTTGCTCGAATCGGGGTAAGTGCATTGAACGCTGATTTCGTTTTTTGTGCGGTCAACCGTCCGTTTGCCGACTTTTGGAATGGGCTGCCATTGGCCGGGCGTTGGCTCCAGCCGCAAATCGCCGTTGGTAGCTACACGGACACCGTTTTGGATAATTCCTACCGCACCCTGATGGCCTTCCGGATAAATATCGAAAAACACCATGACATTCAGTCCCGGTTTTTCGAAATACTCGTTTTCGTTGATTTGAAGCGACTGGGCGTTCAGGCTAAAACTTACAAATAGAAATAAGTAAAAAGGAAAATACTTGAAAAATTGGGTTTTCAT
>JBBIHV010000126.1:7687-11495 GCA_037446835.1 Sunxiuqinia sp.
TTGCGCCAGGGACATCGGTTTTTGAGAGTTGATTCAGAATTAGTAATTTTGTAGGCTTATTTTTGGTGCAAACGAACTGGTAAAGATGAAGGGACTAAAAGTTATCCGGAAAATGATCGATGAAAAAGGATTTATTGACGAGAAGATAAACCCGGAGCTGAAGTTGGTTGATGAAATTAACCGGCTGAAGAAGGAGAAAAATGCGGTCATTCTCAGTCATTATTATGTGGAGAGCGATCTTCAGGATATTGCTGATTATGTGGGCGATAGCTTGGGGTTGGCGCAGGAAGCAGCCAAAACCACTGCCGACCTGATTGTTTTTGTTGGCGTTCATTTTATGGCCGAAACGGCGAAAATTATCAACCCGTCGAAAAAAGTAATTTTGCCCGACCTGAAAGCCGGATGCTCGCTGGCCGACTCCGCCCCTGCCGATAAATTTGCCGAATTCAAGGCACAATATCCCGATTACCAGGTTATTTCATACATTAACTGTACCGCCGACCTGAAAACCATGACCGACGTGGTTTGCACTTCGGCCAACGCACTGAAAATCGTGAATAGTTTTCCACCTGAACAGAAACTGATTTTTGCCCCGGATAAAAACCTGGGCAATTACATCAATAGCCTGACCGGTCGCGATATGGTTTTATGGGACGGCGCCTGCATGGTGCATGAAAAATATTCGGTCGAAAAAATCATTGAACTGATGGACCAGCATCCCGATGCCGAATTTATTGCTCATCCCGAATGCGAAAAACCGGTTTTACTGCTGGCCAAGTTCATTGGTTCGACCACGGCCTTGCTGAATTATGCCGGAAAAAGTTCGTCAAAGAAATTCATCGTGGCCACCGAAAGCGGGATTTTGCACCAAATGAAAAAAGCCTGTCCGGACAAAATCTTTATTCCGGCGCCCTCCATCGACTCAACCTGCGGCTGCAACGACTGCTCGTTCATGAAACTCAACAGTCTTCAAAAATTATACATCTGCCTGAAAAACGAACTTCCGGAAGTGACACTTTCCGCCGAAGTGATTGAAAAAGCCAGGTTACCCATTCTCCGGATGCTGGAGATTTCGAAATAGATATTCAGAATGAACGTCAACGGTTTTCGTGAATTACACCAAATGACACTGTGAAATTATTTCTGAAATTTGGCTGTCCCAGGTGTTTGCCCAGCTTTTCGGGTGTAAAGATCAACAGCCACAATAATTGCGGTAAATCCCCAGAATGGGACTGAAAGCTTATCGGTATCCAGAAAATCGTTCATGGTGCCGTGTACATAATAGGTAACCAAGCCCAGCAAGGCACTCATCACAAGGGTTTTGAGCCGCTTGTCGGGGGTGCGCGAATAGGTATTTACAGCCGTGTAACAAACCACCGAAATGAGCAAAACAATGGTTATCAGGCCCATGAACCCTGATTCGGCCATCGGACCAAGGTATTCGCTGTGGGCATTTCCCCCGTCAGCCGAATTGGTGCTGATAATTGTCCGTTCTGCTGTAATCTGGTATGGGGCATATTTAAACATATATGTTCCAGGGCCCCAGCCCAAAAACGGCTTATCTTCGAACATCCGGATGGCGCAGCTCCAGCGGTTGATGCGCTCAAGGTTGGAGGCGTCAGATGAAATATTGGACATTGATTCAATGTGGCTGGCCAGGTTCGCCGACGATTCGGTGTTGTTGCGTTCGAGATACTGTAAAATCTGATTTTGAAAAACCAGGACGATTGAAAGTGTCGCCAAAAAAGCAACAAACAGGGGTTTGAACCTGATTTTTAGCCGCATGATTACCCAGACGCCGAAGGCAACCATCATGCTTAACCACGCGGCACGGGCATACGAAAGGATGAGCCCCATCAGGAGAATCCCTAAAACCAGGCGAACAAATACCCGGATCCCGGGAGAATAAATTTTTGTAAACGAAAAGCCAAACAAAAAGGGGAGATACATGGCAATGGCTGCCCCGTAGGCTGTGTGGTCGTTGTAAAAAGGATCGACAACAAAATGGGCTGCCTGTTTGTCCCAAAGGCCGTATGCCAGGTGCCGGGCGGTGGCATAAAAGATAACGATCAGTAAGGGGATGGTGTAAAGCCATACATATTTCTCGATGTTTTTCCCTGACTCGAACAGCTTGGCTGTCAGGAGGTAAAAGCCTACAACAAACCAAATCCGGGTAAGCAAAAACTTGAACGAAACAACCGGCATCGAACTGGTAGTACTGGTAATTAACATCCAGGACAAACTGAGGTAAATAGCCCACGAAACCGGATGGGTTAGAATGTTGCGATCAAATGTCCCGGCAGCGAAAAATTTCAGGATAAATATGAGCAGGATGCCAAAAAGTAAAGGTTCGGTCGGCAAAAACATATTGAACGAAAGCCCGTGCACCAGCTCTGAAAGCGGTAACGACAGTGGTGTAAAAAATACAACCAGGTAAAGTAATTTGTCGAATGCAAAAATGGCAAGCAGAACGATTCCGAGGACCAATGGCAAAGCGTTGATCATCATCGAATGCTTCCTGACCATAAAATAAACGTCCAGCAAAATAAAGAGTACTGAAATCAGGTAGAATAATGAAATTTTTAACCGGGCTTGCTGCACAGCTAGGCGTTTTTTTTGTTTTCGATAACCAAAATAACCAACATGGCAACAAAAAGGGCGGCAAAGGTTGAGGCCAAAACAATCAGCCAACGGATTGGATACGATTTTTTATCGGCAGGGACCGGTGACTGCACTTTTTGCCCGTATATAATTTTCTTTGTTGCACTGCTAACCGATTGATCATAAGCCTTTGTGAGAGAATCGAGCTGATTAACCATGTATTTCTTTTTCACATTCAGGATTTCATATTCCCCACCTTTTTCCGACAGGTTTTTCAACCATTGCTCAAGTTCTTTGCCTCCGGCGGTATTTTTTTTCTGCTCGGCCAAAACGGTTACCATGCCTTTGGTAATTTCTTTCGATTGTAATTGGTAATCAAGTATTTTGTATTTTGTCCGGAGTGTATCGAGTTTGGCTTCGAGCGAATCAACTTTGTGCGAAACAATGCCCATGTCTCTTTTTGAAATGCGCACAACTTCTTCATATTTAATCCGGTGGATCGACAATATTTTAGCATCGAGGAACGAGATGATGGAGTCGCACATGTTACAGGCCCGTTGCGGGTCGGTATCCAGGACCGATATTTCTACGGTTTCGTACTCGGTCTTTTTAAACTTCACATTGTCATTGAATTCGGCCAAAACGTAAGTCAGGTAATGCGGATCCTGCTTGCTGATATGATAAACTTCGCCCAGGTTGAACGCATCAATCATCCGAAGTTTAATGTCGAGGGAATTGATGATCTCGAGCAACTGTTCGCTTTGCGATTCTTTACTGAATGAATAAATGTTGTTACTCGGATAAATGCGCGCTGTTGATTGATACTTGGGCTTGATGAACCTCGAAGATGAAAAAATGCCTGAAAGGACGATGGCCAGCGCCACAACAACAATTAAATGTTTCTTCCATTTCCAGAAGATTTCAAGAAGGTTTTGGTTGTCGAAAAAGTTTGTCATAGAATGGAATTTTGGTCGAATGTTTAACGGATCATTCGCACATTTAGTATTAGTTTAAAAACAAATCGAAGCTTTTATTCAGCAATCAGGAGGAAATAATTCTTTTTTCCTTTCTGGACCAAAATATATTTGCCACCAATCAGAAATTCAGGGGTGACGGGAAGTTCAGCATCAGCAACCTTTTCTTTGTTGATGCTCAGCCCGTTTCCCTGGACCGTCCGGCGCAGTTCTCCTTTCGAGGGGAAGATCAT
>JBBIHV010000127.1:0-5532 GCA_037446835.1 Sunxiuqinia sp.
CCTATCTGCCCGAGTCGGTTATGGCTTTTCCTGATGATCAGAAGTTTTTAGATCTCCTGCAGCGAATCGGGTTTTCGCGCACCAAGCAGCACCGGCTTACTTTTGGAATTGCCACCATTTACCAGGCACAAAAATAAGTCCATCAGACAATAAATTTAGTAATATTGTGGTTTCTTTGATTAGCAGATAACCCGATTGTTGTGAAGAGACTTTTCTACATTCTTTTACTTTTATTCGTCGTTTTTCGCGCTGAAGCCCAGAGGCTTCTGGTGAGAAACCTGACGACTTTCGATGATAAACGAATCCATTTTGGTTTTACACTTGGAGTCAATGCCATTGATTTTGATGTGTCTCATTACCAGACGCTTGATCAGAATCCGAAGTTTAAACCCGAAACAGTTAACGGGCATCAGCTTAATGGAAAAGAACAGATCAGGGCCGATGTCCCAACACTGATTCCGGGTTTTACCGTGGGAATCGTTACGAATCTTCGCCTGACAGAAAGTTTTGACCTTCGTTTTCTTCCCGGAATATCGTTTGGCGAACGGCGGTTGGTTTACAATATCCAGATTCAGGATTTGAATAATGTACCCAATAAAGATTACTTTCCCATTAAATCAACTTTTCTCGATTTCCCGCTTTTATTAAAATACAAAGCTCGGCGGATGAACAACCAAAGGCCGTATTTAATAGCCGGGGGCGCCTATCGGATCGATATATCGAAGACCGGGGTGGAGGATTTGGTCCGCACAAAGCCATTCAGTTCGTACCTCGAAGCCGGTGTTGGCTGGGACTCTTACCTCCAGTTTTTCAGGCTTTCAACCGAATTGAAATTTAGTTTTGGCTTGAACAATGTGCTTGACGTTGGGCCACGAGGGACTTCACAGCAGGTGCAGGTTTATACCAATGCCCTTTCACGCCTGACATCCAATGTCTTTACTTTAAGTTTTCATTTTGAATAAAATTGAAACAGGAAATTAACTTATCACTTTCGCCTAAACAGGCTTCCGATGAGCAATTTTTTAAGCCCATTTTAGCTGAAAAGCTTCATCTGGATGAAGCGCGGATTAAACTGATCAACGTCAAACGAAAATCGATTGACGCCCGGCAACGTGCCGTTCGCATAAACCTGGGCGTTGAAGTTTTTATCGACGAACTTCCGGAAGAAAAGAAAATTGAATTCAGGTACGATCTGGTTGAGCAAAAACCTCAGGTCGTTATCGTCGGGGCCGGGCCAGCCGGTCTGTTTGCAGCTTTGCGCCTGATAGAACTTGGTTTTAAACCCGTTATTTTCGAACGTGGGAAAAACGTGAGCGACCGGAAACGCGACATCGCAAAAATCCATCGCGAACATTTGGTGAATCCTGATTCGAATTATGGTTTCGGAGAGGGTGGGGCAGGTACTTTTTCCGATGGAAAACTTTACACGCGTTCAAAAAAGCGAGGAAATATCCGCAAAATACTTGAAGTTCTGTATGCCAACGGCGCCCTTCCTGAAATCCTGATCGATGCCCATCCGCACATCGGTACCAACATGCTGCCCGGTATCATCACCAGCATCCGCAACAAAATAGTGGAGGCTGGCGGCGAGATCCATTTTAACAGCCGGGTTGCCGACCTGATTGTTGAGAATGACCGGTGTACAGGTATCATGCTCGCCGATACAACCATTGTTGAAGGCGAAGCTGTTATTCTGGCAACAGGCCATTCGGCGCGCGAAATCTATGAGCTTTTGTACGAAAGAGGAATCTCGATTGAGGCCAAATCGTTTGCTGTTGGTGTTCGTGCCGAACATCCGCAAATGCTCATCGATTCCATTCAATATAACCAACCCGAACGTGGCCCCTATCTGCCGCCGGCTGCATATTCATTTGTCGAACAGGTCGATCAGCGCGGTGTTTATTCATTCTGCATGTGCCCGGGAGGAATCATGGTCCCGGCAGCAACCGCTCCCGGCGAAATGGTCATCAATGGCATGTCGCCCACCATGCGGAATACCCGGTTTGCCAATTCAGGCATGGTGGTCGAAATCCGTCCCGAAGATTTGAATGAATTCAGGCATTTGGGCGTTTTTGCCGGACTCGAATTCCAGCGTAGAATTGAACAGTTATGTTTTGCGTTGAACGGAAATACGCAGTTTGCACCCGCGCAGCGCATGGCCGATTTTGTGAACAACCGGTTTTCACAGAATCTGCCCGAATCATCCTATCATCCGGGATTGGTAACCGCCCCGTTGCACGACAAACTTCCGAAACGGATACGGACCCGGCTTCAGGAGGCTTTTTTGATGATCGATAAAAAGGCTCACGGATACCTCACCAACGAAGCCGTTGTGGTTGGGGTCGAATCGCGAACCTCATCGCCAATCAGGATTCCCCGGAAGGAAGATACGATGGAACATGTTAAAATTCATGGACTTTATCCGTGTGGCGAAGGTGCTGGTTATGCAGGTGGCATTGTTTCGTCGGCCATGGATGGCGAGCGTTGCGCCGAAGCTTTTGTAGAAAATTTTCAGCTTCATTCAAGGACATAGTCGTAGTTGTACGGTGCTCCCAACTTTTTTTACTTTTGCCTTTTACCTTTTCCTTTGGCCTTTTTATCTCCTCCTGAATTCGCTGCAACAGATAGCCGTTGCCACGGCCACATTCAGCGATTCGGATTTGTTCTCAGCAGTTGAAAAACTGGGGATGAGCAATTTGTGGGTCACCAGTTTTTCAATCGGTCCGGAGATTCCATTTCCTTCGTTTCCCAATACAAGTAGTCCGTTTTTACTCAGCTTTTCGGTGTAAATATTTTTGCCTTCCAGAAAAGTGCCGTAAACCGGAACCTGCGATTGACCGGCTTTCTGTAATAGTTCCTCAAGATTGGAGTACCAAATTTTAATCCTGAAAATGGCGCCCATGCTGGCCTGTACTACTTTTGGGTTGAAGCTGTCAACTGTATTTTCGGAACACACAACTGTATTAATGCCGAACCAGTCGGCAATCCGGAGAATGGTCCCCAGGTTCCCGGGGTCCTGAATAAAATCGAGAACCAGGCAAAGATCATCGGGGAGTTCGGGTTCTGGCTTTGCCGGTTGGGGCTGATATACTATGGCAAGGGCATCCTGCGGGTTCTGGAGCAAACTGGCTTTTCGGATGGTTTCGGCATCACTTTCGATCCATTCAACCCGGCCGGTACTGATTTCAGGATGCTGTCCGCGGAATTCAGGCGTGCAAACCACACTTTCGATCCTGAAGCCCGACCGCAATGCTTCTTCAACCATTTTGTTTCCTTCGGCCAGGAAAAGACCCGATTCACTGCGGCTTTTTTTTCGGTCCAGCGATTGTATCAGTTTTATTTTGCTCTTGCTCAACATATTTATTACTTCTTCGTTCTAAATTGTAAAAATAAAAGGTCTTAAAGATTTGCGAACCGATTGCTCTGTTTATTTTTGTAAAAATTGCATTTCATGTTTTTACCACGGCCAAACAAATATTTCGTTTCCCAACTGATACTTTTTCTGGCATTCCTGATTTTTTTGGGATCGTGCAATTCGACCAGGTATGTGCCCGAAGGGAAATATTTGCTTAACCGGATTTCGATTAAAGTTGATGATAAAAACCTGAAGAAGGAAGAGCTTAAAACGCACATCAAGCAAAAGGAAAACCTTCGTATTTTGGGAATAATCAAGTTTCACCTGGGCATTTATAATTTGTCGTCAGCAAAAAAAGATAACGGCTGGCTGAAACGGATTGGCGAAGCCCCGGTATTGTACGATGAGTTCCAGACCAACCGGACCAAGGAACAACTGAAGCTTTACCTGAAGAACAAAGGGTACTACAATGCTGTGGTAAAAGATTCGCTCGATATTGATCAGAACAGGAAAAAGCTAAACCTCATTTTTATTATCCAGGCCAAACAGCCATACCGCATCCAAAATTACAGGTATTCAATAAACGATAATTCGTTGAGAAACATTATTTTGAAAGATTCTGTGAACCAACTTATCCGGCGGAACAGCATTTTTGATCTGGACGTTTTAAATGCTGAAAGGCAGCGGTTGGTCACGTCTTTAAAGAATAAAGGTTTTTATAAGTTTTCTGAAGATTTTATCAGTTTTAAGGCTGATACGAATTTTTATAACCATCGGGTTGACTTAACCATGAAAGTGGACGATGCTTCAACGAAGAGTGCTGGCAATGGAACGGTCAGGCATCAGAAATATAAAATCAGGGACTATATAATTAATCCCGACGTGCTTTCAGCCGATCTGCCTGGTGACCAACCGGTTGAAAAAACAGATACCATCCGCGATGGAGATTATGTTTTTATTTATTCTGGAAGGATGAAATATAAGCCGGAACTTTTTTATAACGTGAACAGGATGAAGGATAGCGCCTATTATTGCCTTCAAAATGCCGAGAAAACCTATCGGGCGTTAAACCGGTTGAAACAATTCAAATTAATAAATATCAATTTTGTTGAAACCAACACATCCGATAAGGATTCGGTGCCGCTTATTGATTGCAAAATGCAACTTTTGCCGCTACCGCGCCAAAACATTTCTGTTGATGTTGAAGGCACAAATTCATCTGGCAATTTAGGCATCGCAGGTAATCTGAACTATGAACAGCGTAATGTTTTTGGTGGTGCCGAAGTGTTCGACCTCCAACTTCGAGGCGCCCGTGAACGACAGCAACTGATAAACAACAGCAGCCTCAATTTTAATACCCGTGAATTTGGGATTGAATCAAGTTTGACAATCCCAAAATTTTTAAGCTTTATCTATGGCAAACAGTGGTTTACTTTCCAGATACCGGAAACTAAATTTACCGTTGGGTACAATTATCAAAGCCGTCCAGATTACACCCGGACCATTACCAATTTAAAGTTCGGTTATAACTGGAAAACCAGTAACTATCAGTATCATACCCTAAACCCGGTTGACCTGAACTATGTTGTCCTTACCCAGTTTAATCCTGCATTTATCAATTCCATCGAAGATCTTTTCATCAAAAGCAGTTTTACCGACCACCTGATACTTGCCTCCAATTACAGTTGGATGTACAACACGCAGAATGTCAACAAACACGAAGACTACAAATATTATCGGATTAACCTTGAATCGGCAGGCAACCTCCTTTCGCTGTATTCGACCCTTGTGAATAAAGGAAAAACCTCGGTTCTCGATACCGTAACCCACCAAATAAGTTCATACTACGAAGTTTTAAACACGCGTTTTGCACAGTACCTGAAGGGCGATTTTGAATCGCGGTTCGGCCATGTTATTGACGATCAGAGTTCGGTGGTTGGGCGTGCTTTCCTGGGAATTGGCGTTCCTTATGGGAATTTTGGGGTGCTGCCATTCGAAAAGAAATATTTTACCGGAGGGGCAAACGGCATCCGTGCATGGCAGGTGCGTTCGCTTGGCCCTGGTTCGTACCGCGCGCCGGCAAATATCTACCCGAACCAGTCGGGCGATATTAAGCTTGAGGCTAACCTGGAGTACCGCTTTAAATTATTCTGGCTGATGGAAGGTGCGCTGTTTAC
>JBBIHV010000127.1:5632-11440 GCA_037446835.1 Sunxiuqinia sp.
GATCTAAATCTTTCATTTGCAATTGGTTATCCGTTCTAGTTTTTTCTGAAGATTCTTTCTTTCCTGAAATATTTCAGAAACAAAAAAGGGCAGCGTTGCGGCTACCCTTTTTTATGCGAGGTGAATTGAATTAAGCTTTTCCGGCCGAACCCAAAACATTTTCGTTTTTGTGTTTGTATAATTCTTTCAGCGCGTCGCGGGCTGGCCCGAGATATTTGCGTGGATCGAATTCACCCGGTTTTTCGGCAAATACTTTGCGGATAGCAGCAGTCATAGCCAAACGGCCATCGGAGTCGATGTTGATTTTGCAAACAGCCGATTTTGCGGCTCTGCGAAGTTGTTCTTCCGGAATACCCACTGAATCTTTCAGCGCGCCACCAAACTTGTTGATGGTATCCACATCTTCCTGCGGAACGGAAGATGAACCGTGAAGTACAATTGGAAATCCCGGAAGTTTTACTTCAATTTCTTCCAGAATGTCGAAACGTAATGGAGGTGGAATCAAAACTCCTTTTTCATTACGGGTACATTGTTCCGGAGTAAATTTGTTTGCCCCGTGTGAGGTTCCAATCGAGATGGCAAGTGAGTCGCAGCCAGTTCTGGTCACGAATTCAATTACTTCTTCAGGTTTGGTGTAGTGCGATTTTTCGGCAACTACATCATCTTCAACGCCGGCCAGAACGCCCAGTTCGCCTTCAACGGTAACTCCGTGGGCATGGGCGTATTCAACAACTTTTTTAGTCAGGGCGATGTTGTCTTCAAACGAATGGTGCGAGCCATCAATCATTACTGAAGAAAAACCGTTATCGATACAGTCTTTGCAAAGCTCGAAGGTGTCGCCGTGGTCGAGGTGAAGCGTGATCGGAATTTCGCATCCAAGTTCTTTGGCATATTCAACCGCACCTTTGGCCATGTTGCGCAACAAATTGGAATTGGCATATTTACGGGCTCCGGATGAAACCTGGAGAATAACCGGAGACTTGGTTTCAACACAAGCCTGAATGATTGCCTGAAGCTGTTCGAGGTTGTTAAAGTTATAGGCAGGAATCGCATAACCGCCTGCAACGGCCTTTGCAAACATCTCTTTCGTGTTTACAAGCCCTAAGTCTTTATAACTGGTACTCATAGTGATAGTATTAAGTTAATAGATAATGATTTTTGGGTTTTTTAAAGCGTTGCAATGATAATGATTTATCACTAAAAACAGGTCTTTCGGGCAATTGGGATGCCGTATTTTAAAAAATACTTAACACACCATCGGTGCCTGATTTTCAGGTAGCTGACAAATTTATTGGCTCAGATTATTAACGACGGATATTCAGGCAGTTAGTCAAAAATATTGGATTCAGATTGAACAATACCAGCCTTGATTAGTTATACTTTGATGATTCCTTTATTTTGATTTGGAACACAATCGTATATTTTAAAAATTAATACAATGACAAAGATTTCAGAAGTCGTAAAACGCGGAGTTGTATCCGGCGAAGATTTACAAAAGGTATTTGCAATTGCAAAGGAAAACCATTTTGCCTTGCCCGCGGTAAATGTGGTTGGATCTGACTCGGTAAATGCCGTTATGGAGGCTGCGAAGCTCGTAAATTCGCCGGTTATCATTCAGTTCTCGAACGGGGGAGCACAATTTTATGCCGGAAAGGGCTTGAAGCTGGAAGGACAGCAGGCGCAGATTGCCGGTGCAATTGTCGGGGCCAACGCCATTCATTCGCTTGCCGGATTATATGGCGTTCATGTGGTGATACACACAGACCATGCCGCAAAAAAACTCTTGCCCTGGATTGATGGTTTGCTCGATGCCGGGGAAAAACATTTTGCCGAAACCGGGAACCCTTTATTTAGTTCACACATGCTCGATTTATCGGAAGAACCACTTCAGGAAAATATCGAAATCTGTAAAAAATACCTGGCTCGGATGAGCAAAATCGGTATGACGCTTGAAATTGAGCTGGGTTGTACCGGTGGTGAAGAAGACGGTGTGGACAATTCAGGAATGGACAACTCTTTGCTTTATACACAGCCAGCAGACGTTAACTTTGCGTATGAAGAATTAAGCAAAATCAGTCCGAATTTCACAATCGCTGCTTCATTCGGCAATGTACATGGTGTGTATAAGCCAGGTAATGTGAAACTTACACCAAAAATTTTGGACAATTCGCAAAAGTATATTTCAGAAAAACACGGTCTGGGCGAGAAACCAATCAATTTCGTTTTCCATGGAGGATCGGGTTCTACGCTTGAAGAAATTCGCGAAGCCATTTCGTACGGTGTAATAAAAATGAACATTGACACCGATACACAATGGGCTACCTGGGATGGTGTTCGCAAATATGAAGCGCAGAACCGTGCTTACCTGCAGGGACAGATTGGGAACCCGGAAGGAGAAGATAAACCGAACAAGAAATATTACGACCCGCGCGTGTGGTTGCGAAAAGGGCAGGAGACTATGATTGAACGTCTGAAAATAGCTTTCAATGACCTGAACAATATTGACAGGAGTTAAACTGAATTTATTGAAATTTTCAAGCCCGGATCAAACATCCGGGTTTTTTATTTTGAATAAATTGATGTAAATTAGTGAAAATGCTTTCACTTTATGAATTTCAAACGGTTTATTCAGGATTATTTTACTTTTAGCCGGAACGAGCGCAAAGGGATAATCATATTGCTTATCCTGATCTTCCTGTTGGCAATTGCAAATAAAGTTATTTTTATGTTTGAGAACCCGGCGAAACTCGATTCCCGGTTGTTCGATTCAGCCAGCGATAAACTTGGAATGATCAGCGACTCCATTGTCAGGAATAAAAATGAACTGAATCTTTTCGCTTTTGATCCCAATACCATTGATTCATTGTCTCTTGATACCATGAACCTTCCGGTTAAAATTACGCGGAACCTTTTGAAATTCAGAAGAAAAGGCGGAAAGTTCTTTACGGGCGAAGATTTTAGGAAAATTCGGGGCATGACCGATCTTGTTTATGCTCAGATTTCTCCTTTTCTTCGGTTTGAACAGGTTCAAAAACGACCTGGGACAGATCGGACTGAACCGGAACTTTTTGCTTTTGATCCGAATACAGCTACCGATGCAGATTTTTCCCGGCTGGGATTAACGGCAAAACAGGTTGCGTCCATAAGGCGTTATCAGGGCAAAGGCGGGATTTATAGGAAGGCGGAAGATTTTTTCAAGATGCGTGGGTTGACCGCTGACCAAAAAAGCACCTTGGCAAATTTCTGTGAAATCAAAAAGTTTGAGGATTCGACACTTGGAAATAAGGCTTCAACAAAGGTGGTCTATCCAATTGAAATAAATTCTGCTGATTCAATAGAGCTTGAAAAACTTCCAGGCATTGGCGAAAAGTTGTCGAGGCGCATGGTGAAATACCGTGATCTGCTTGGGGGATTTTATTCAGCAAGCCAATTAAAGGAAATTTTTGGGTTGAAGGAACGAACGCTTCGTTTGCTGGAGGGGAAAATAGTTATTGACGAATCAAAAATCAGAAAGTTGGACCTGAATTTTGGCGATGTCGGAGAATTGTCACGCCATCCTTACTTAAAAGAGAAACTGGCAGGGCAGATTATAAAATTCCGGACTAGAAATGGGCGAATCCGGGACTTGTCAGTTTTGCGCGACAGCATGATTTTAAACATAGATGAATACACGAGATTAAAGCCGTATTTTCAAAACAAAAATGATTAATTCATGTTTTATTTTAAAGATATGGCGGTCGAATCTTTTTGAAAATATTTTTTAGGTATAAATTTGATTCGTAAGGTATAATTCATAAATTTGCGGCTCAAATTTTAACAAGAAAAATTTAATTCTATGATCGTTATTCCAGTAAAAGAAGGCGAAAACATCGAAAGAGCGCTTAAAAGATTTAAAAGGAAGTTCGAAAAAACAGGAGTTGTAAAAGAATTGCGTGAAAGACAGGCTTTTACAAAACCGTCGGTTGAAAGAAGGGCTGAAGTTAAAAAGGCCATTTATATTGAAAATTTGCTGCGTCAGGACGACTAGAATTATCTGGAAGGTTCCTGCTAAAGATGTAAATTATTCGCTAATGTCGCATCAGGAATCATTTATTAATTACCTGAAATACGAAAAAAGGTATTCGCATTTGACTGCTGTTGCCTATAAAAAAGACCTCGATCAGTTTGAAGAGTTTTTTGTCAAAACGGTCGGGGATTTTAATGTTGAAGGAATTAATGAAAAGATTGTTCGACAATGGATTATTGAACTGATGGACAACGGAATTTCTGCCCGTACCGTGAATAAGAAGGTTTCAGCTTTAAAATCCTTTTACAAATATTTATTAAGGTCGGAGGTAGTGAAGGAAAATAACCTGGTTAATGTGATTGTACCCAAGATCCGCAAGAAGCTACCTCAGTTTGTTGAAGAAAAAAATCTCGATCATTTGCTTGACGATGGTTTCTTTGGAAAAGATTTTGAAGCGTTACGTGATAAATTAATCATAAGCTTATTGTATGGAGCAGGAATCAGGCTTGCCGAATTGATGCATCTGAAGGATGGGGATATTCAGCAGTCAGAATCACTCATAAAAGTTTTAGGTAAGCGGAATAAAGAACGAATTATTCCTTATCCACGAACTTTAAATCTACTCATCGACCAGTATAAGGCAGAGCGTACACACTTATTTGGAAGCCATGCCGATTATTTATTGATCACATCAAAAGGGAACCCGGTTTACGAAAAACTGATTTATCGGGTTGTTCATAAAAATTTGGCGTTGGTGACCACAATTAGTAAAAAAAGTCCACACGTGCTCCGGCATTCATTTGCGACACATTTGCTTAACCGTGGGGCCGACTTAAATGCGGTAAAAGAAATGCTCGGTCACGCCAACCTTTCGGCCACACAAATATATACGCACACTTCGATGGAGAAAATTCAACGAGTTTACAGGCAAGCACATCCACGATCATAAATTTTAGGAGGACTAATTATGAATATTCAGGTTAACACAGTACACTTTACAGCTGATCAGAAATTGATTGATTTTGTAAATAAAAAAGTTCCAAAACTTGATACCTATTTCGATGGTATTATTAGCGCTGAAGTAATTTTAAAGGTTGTAAAACCTGAAACAGCCAATAATAAAATTGCTGAATTAAAACTTTCTATACCAGGTACAGATTATCTTTTTGCCGAGAAACAAGCCGATTCATTTGAAGAAGCCATTGATTTGGCAATTGATGCAATCCACCACCAATTAAGCAAATATAAAGAGAAACTCAAGGATAAATAATCCGAAAAAAATCAATGTTTATTGTGTATTCCAAAATAATATTTATACATTTGCAAACCTTTTTCGGGCAAGTATCTGATTAGTCAGAATTTGCAGGGAAAATCCCCCTGTAGACAGGTTTTTGGTGGTTTATGGGGGGTTTGACATGAGGTATAAATTCTGCCGAATTAGCTCAGTTGGCCAGAGCACGTGATTTGTAATCTCGGGGTCCACAGTTCGAATCTGTGATTCGGCTCACAAAATTGACGAATGATTAATGATGATTTATGATTGAAGTCGAAACGTCGGCTCTGAAAACAATCATAAATCGTAAATGTATTGGGGAGATACCAAAGTGGCCAACTGGGGCAGACTGTAACTCTGCTGGCGTACGCCTTCGTAGGTTCGAATCCTGCTCTCCCCACAACTGGAATATTGGAAATGTCAGAATGGTGAATTTTAGAATCACTCTAGCATTCAACATTCTAATCTTCCTCATGCGGGAGTAGCTCAGTCGATAGAGCATTAGCCTTCCAAGCTAAGGGTCGCGAGT
>JBBIHV010000128.1:0-9022 GCA_037446835.1 Sunxiuqinia sp.
AATTTGATCTGGACGTGGGACGATATTGCCGGAATTGTTGTGACCATGCCATTTGCAATTGCCAATGGAGCCGTTATGACCGGAACACTTACTGCCAATAATGTTTCTCTTACCATTTCAGGCCAGTCAACCGATACGTACCGGAAATTTAGCTGCAAGATCAACGCAGTTCCTCAATAACAGATTATTTTGGAATTCAAATCTGGTTGGGATCTCCGGATTTGGATATTATTGGTCTTCCTTTATCGCATGTTTGATTGTTTTGACGACGGAAGAATTGGGGTTTTTTGCTTCGATCCTTTTTGTTTTGGTTTCTTTGGGCCAGGAGGATCGGTATGGCGGAAAATATCTTCCTTGTTTTTCGGGCGAAGTTCGGCCAGCCAGTTAAACCCGGGAAGCAATTTGTCGGCGTCTTCAATGTTGGCCATCGGTTTCAGTTCACCGTCGGGCGATTTGATAAAGGCGATTTTCTTGACTTTCCCTTTATCCATATAAATTGTAATGTTGCTGCTTTCGGCTTTGTTCAGGCCAATCAAGCCTTTATTGTCGCGTGCGTAATAGTTCGACTGGCCATTTCCGTCAACGTTAATTTTATACAGGTTGTTTTGCTTCACAAAACCGATCATGTTTTTCCCTTTGATCTGGTTGAAGCGCAGGCTGTCGTCTTCCATGGCAATGATAAACGCATTTTCATTCATGTGAATTTCGTCGCGATCCTTACTGCGGTTGATAATCTCAATAAAATCGGCTGTGATCTGGTTTTTGTCTGACCAGATAACCGGATCGGTATAAAGTTGTATGGTCGAGTCTTTCGACCAGTAAACCAGCGAATCGCATTTTCCCTGAAAATCTTTGCGGAAGAAACGGACATGATAATAAGCCAGCACCAACCGTGGGTCTTTTGCCGGTTTAGCGCCCAGTGGCACTGATGGCTGTTGGTTTACTTTCACAGTGTCCGTTTTCAGTGAATCGGTAGTTGGTTGAATTGGAGTTTTTATTTGGGCCGACGTTGTCTCCGGAACCTTCTTTTCCGTTGGTGTTTTTGCGGGGCTAACTTTTGAAGTGTCGGGCATCGTTCGCAGGCGGTCGGCGTGCAGATACAAGGAATCGGTTTCGGAATACTGAATGAGTACGGCGGAATCGGAAGCCGATGCAATTTTAGTCTGATCGTTGTAATGCACTTTGTTGCCCAGGACAATGATCTTGTTTTCAATGTCCTGTATTCGCGCATGCCCCATTGCAAGTCCGTCGCCGTTTTGTTTGTCGTAATAAATTGAGTCAGCTTTCACCTTTTGTTTGATATTCCAGATCTTCGGTTTTTTGGTCAGGCGCACGTAACTTTTCATACTGTCGTACCAGCCATATTCGGCATAAAGCGTGTCTTTTTCGTTGAAAATATGGGTTGGCCCTTCCAGGTAAACTTTTTTGGAATCCGTAAAATAAATGAGTGTGTCCGATTTAATTTTATAATCTTTTGTTTTTCCGTCAACGCGATCCCTGAAGTAAGCTTTTTTTTGATTCACATAATATAACCCAATTTTTGAAGTCAATTCGTTGGTCGAGTCTTTAACGATTCCCCAGTTGTTGTATGAAGCCAGGTCGTTGTTCATGTTGTAATCGAGCGAATCGGTCGAAAGGGTTGTTTTCTTATCGATCAGCCTCACATGGCGGCGTGCTTTGGCCAGCTTGGTGTCGCCGTTGTAATTGATATAATCGGCGTACATGTTCAGGGTGTCGCCACGTACGATGTGCACGTTGCTAAACGCATCAACGGTATTCGTGTTGGTGTACGAATATAAGCTGTCGCACCACATCATTGCCCCGTCAACGGTGATGTTGACATGGCCCAGTAAGCGCTGGGCATTTGCAACAATCCGTGCATTGTGGTCGAGTACGTCGCAATGCAGGATGTCAACCTTTTTTTTCTGTTGGGCCTGAATTTGCCCTGAAACAAATAACGTGAAAAGAAAGGAGAAGAGAGCCAGACGGCAGTATCCGATGCTATGAAAAAATGATTTTGTCATTCACTTTACTTCATCAGTTCCGAAATAATGTCTTCAACCGAAAGGTTTTCAGCTTCGGCTTTGTAGTTTTTGATGATCCGGTGCCGGAGAATGCTGACGGCCACCTGCTTGATGTCGTCGATGTCGGGCGAATATTTTCCCTGAAGTGCGGCCAGTGTCTTGGCCCCCAAAACCAGGTATTGCGAGGCGCGCGGACCTGCTCCCCATTTCAGGTATTTGTTGCTGATGGGAGCCGCCAGTTCAGTGTTCGGCCTGGTTTTGGCCGATAAGCCAACTGCATATTTCAGCACGTTTTCATTCACCGGAACTTTCAGTACCAGATCCTGAAAATAGCGGATTTCCTCTTTTGAAATAATTTCGTTCAGGTGTGTCGAAAAATCGGAAGTGGTATTCTGTACAATGGTCAGTTCGTCGGCAAATTTGGGGTAATCGAGCCATATCGAGAACATAAACCGGTCGAGCTGTGCTTCGGGAAGCGGATAAGTCCCTTCCTGTTCGATGGGGTTTTGGGTGGCCAGCACAAAGAACGGCTTATCGAGTTCGTATTTGGTGCCGGCGGCGGTTACCGAGCGTTCCTGCATGGCTTCGAGCAGCGCAGCCTGTGTTTTGGGCGGGGTGCGGTTAATTTCGTCGGCCAGGATGATGTTGGCAAAAATAGGGCCGCGGATGAATTTAAACTCGCGGTCTTTGTCGAGTATCTCGGTCCCGATGATGTCGGAAGGCATCAGGTCGGGCGTAAACTGGATCCTTTTATACTGAAGCCCCAGCACTTCGGCAATGGTATTTACCAGCAAGGTTTTGGCCAGCCCGGGAACCCCGATCAGCAAGCAATGCCCCCGGCTAAACATGGAAACCAACACCTGGTCGATGATTACATCCTGTCCGTAAATCCGTTTTTTTATTTCGGAACGCAGTTCCCCAAACTTTTTACTCAGTGCGTTAACTGCTTCAACTTCATTTTTATAGGTCATCATTTTTTTGTTCTTGTTATCTGATGGCGCTTTCCGCTTTCCTTTTTTCCTTTTCCGGTTTCCTCTTTGCTCTTTCCTTCCTCCACGCTTATTTAATCCAGCCTCCGTATTTGAAATTGCAATTTATGTATGAATCGTCGATGTGAACATAAGTCCCGGTTTGTTTTTCGCGGATCCAATTGTCCATGGTTTTCTCTTTTTTCTTGGCCAGGTACAAATTGCTCAGCTCAACATAGTCGTCGCGAAGGTCGGCTTTGTGCGCATTGGTTTTGCTGATAAGTTTCACGATTTTGTAAACCTGGCGCTGCGATTCGTCGATCGTCAGGAACGGTTTTGAAATTTCGTTGACGTTCATTTTTGTGATTATTTTACTCACATCCGGATCGAGTTCGCTCAGTTTCCATTTTGCTTCGCCTGAATCGGGGTTGACCACCACACCGCCATTGTTTCGTGAATTTTTGTCGTAAGAATAATGCAAGGCTGCATCTTCAAATTTGAATGTCCCTTTTCGGATAAAATCTGCAATACTGTCGATGTGGTTATAGGCTCTTTTTATGGCTTCCGGCGAAACTTTTGGTTTGATTAAAATGTGGCGGGTTTTTATCAGCTCGCCTTTGCGGTCCATCACCTGGATGATGTGGTAGCCGAATTCGCTTTTTACCACGTTCGAAATTTTGTCGCCCTTCAGGTTAAAGGCTGCTGCAGCGTAGGCGGGGTCGAGGTTACCGCGCCCCATGTAATCCAGTTCGCCGCCATTGCGTGCTGAGCCCGGATCTTCAGAATATATCGTGGCAAGCGCTGCGAAACTGGCATCCCCGCTTTCAATCCGGTGTTTGAGTGTGCGCAGGGTCTCTTTCACACGGTCTTCTTCTTCCAGCGAAATGGTTGGCTGGACAACAATTTGGGCATATTCAATCTTTTCGTCAATTTGCGGGATTTCTTTCTCGGGAAGGTTCTTGAAGTTAAGCCGCACTTCGGCCGGGGTGACCTTGACTTTGTCCATAATTTTCTGCTGCATTTGTTGGGTCATCAATTGGTCTTTGATTACGCTTTCCATGTCGGCTTTCAACTGGACGATTGGTTTTTTAAAGTATGCTTCCACATCTTTTTCAGAGCCAAGGTGTTGCGTGAAATACTGGATCCGCTGATTTAGCTGCTGGTTTAACTGACTGTCGCTTACCGTGATGGTGGTGTCGTGTTCGGCTTCTGCCAAAAGTAATTTATCGACCAGTAAATTTTCCAGAATTTCACATTTCATATCACCGTTCGAGGTAATTCCCTGTGCCTGCTGCTGCTGGTACATATCTTCAATATCTGATTTCAGGATAATGTTTTTCCCGACTACGGCAACAATCTGGTCAACAACTTTATCCTGTGCCTCGATTTGATTGCTCAGAAATACGCCTCCAGTCAGGATAAACAAGCCAATTATTTTTTTGATCATAAACGATTATTTTTTTGTTTTATATAGCTTAACTTTGTTTTTATCAATGCCTTCCTTGTAAACATCCTTCTCGATCTGCTTCAGGAATTCGATTTTTTGTTTGCTTAAAATGAGGTTCCGGATGTCTCCCTGGACGTATTCGATGGGCGAAACCTGGCCGGCAAGCCGGTAATCGCGGATGCAGACAATGTAGTAATAATTTATGTCGCTGCTTTCGATGAACCGGTTTCTTTGGATAATCTTATCCTGATCGGTAATTTCCATTGGCAAATTTTTCAGTACCATATCGGCAGCAACCCATTTGTCGTTAAACCGATCGTACGCTTTGGCATAACTGAGGCAGTATTCATTCAGTTTCGCCAATTTTTCAGGGTCGTTTGATGTGCATAAATCTTTAATCGTTTCGGGGTTCGAAACTTCGACCGGAATTTTGATGTAAATGGCTTTCAAAATGTTACGGTTCAGGATAAAACTTTCGCGGTATTGGTTGAAGTATTTTTCTATGTTCGATTCTTTTACCGTCGTGTCCATTTTCTGCTTTACCAGCTCGTTCTTGTACCTGTAAATAATCAATGAGTTCCGGTATTCTTCGAGTTCTTTGCTCACATCTTTCATTTGGGGGCTCAGGTTTTCCTCGGCTTTTAGCAGGAGAAGTTCGCGCTGGACCCATTTTTTGATGTAATCGTCGGCCCAAAGTGTGCTGTCGGCTTCATCGAGGTAATTCGGGATGTTTTTTGAAAGGTCGTCCATTGTTAAAACCTGATTGCCAACCTTGGCTATCGGGATGCCGTGGTCGGTAAACGGGTTGCATGCCGTTAGGATGTATGCGGTAAAAACGATATATACGATTGATTTTCTCATTCAATCACCTGAATTTTTTTGAGCACCTTTTTGTTTATTACGACCGGATATTTTGCTTTTAAAGAAGCAATCCATTCTTTTTCAATTTGTTCCTGAAAGTCTGAGGAATACAGCCCCCAGGCATCTTTGAGCTCTTTCAGTTCGTGGTGATCCAGTTTTCCGTGGACAAAGGTAGTAGTTTCATTAAAACCTGAAGGTTTTGGGCCGCTCCAAATGAAATAATCCACAACCGGGTCAACACCTTTCTCAACAACAACGTCCCTGATCCGAATATTATTCTCGGTTTTTGTGTTAAAAAAGTCAAGAAGTTCCTGTTTCCCCATTTCCTGTTTGTCAAGCATGGTTTCAGCCTGAATGCGGGTTTCAGGGCTTTTGGCTTCAATTACCCATCCTTTGAACCGGTCGTCCCAGTAATATTTTTTTGTGGTGTGACTGAAATAGTCGCGCAACCTGGCCGAATCGTTCGATGCCACGTCCCAGATTTTATCTTTCGAAATATTGAAAAGCAGTATCCCGTCGTGATATTCCTTGTAAATGCTGGCAAAGTCGGGATGTTTCCTTTCGAGCTGCGTGTTTTCGTATTCCAGAAGTTTCTGGTTAATAAATTTATTGAGCATTTCTTTCAGGCCATTTTCTTTGGCCGGTTTTTCAGCCGAAAATTTTTGATCCTGAAGATACCCGGCAAAATTTCCAACGGTGAACGATTGGTTGGCAAAACTGATGAGTGGATTGTCTTTCACCGGGATGGCCAGCTTGTTCCAGTTTTTTATGTGTGTCGAATCGGCCACTGAACCAACCAGTTTGCTGAAATTGTCATCGTTTATTTTGAGCTGATATTCAGCACGTAATTGATGGTCGAAAGCCTCGTCGCTGTATTTGCTGATGGCCGGATTTTGCTTGATCTTGGTTTCCAGTTCAGGTTTCATCTTTTCAAACGGCTGTATCGTGCGAAGGGCGAGCCTTTTAATGATGTGCCATCCATAAGGTGTGCGGATCACCGGCGAAATATCACCGTTATTTTTCAGGGCAAAAGCGGCCTCGGCAAATTCAGGCACCATGTTCGTGGGGGTGAACCAGTTCAAAACCCCGCCATGGGGTGCCGATTGTTTGTCGTCGGAATATTTTTTGGCCAGTTCGGCAAAATCTGCTCCTGAAATGGCTTTCAGCCGGATGCTGTCGGCTGCCAGTTTCAGTTTGGCAATTGTTTCATCGCTGGCCTGTTGCGGGAACATTTTCATGATGTGCGCCACTTGAATTTCGCCGGGGGCCGGCCGCTCGTCGTCAACTTTTATCAGGTGGTAGCCAAAACGGGTACGGGCAATTTCTGAAACCTGCCCGACTGGCGTGCGGTAAGCCATGTCCTCGAACGGATAAACCATCTGGAAAGCGCTGAAATAGCCCAAACTACCCTTGTTCTGAACAGCCGAAGGATCTTCAGAATATTTGGCAGCCATTTCATTAAAGTTGGCCCCGGCCAGAATTTGTTTGCGCAGGTCCGAAATTTTGTTCCAGGCAGCCAGCGTGTCGGCGGGCGAAGCATCGGGCGCCACACGGATCAGGATGTGACTGGCTTTCCGTTCATATTGGGTGCGGTGGTAAGCCGTCCGGATCATTTCGTCGTTGTATGAAACGTCTGTCAGGTATGGTTTTGCCAGTTCCTGCCGGTATCCTTTCAGCTCGCTGACGAAAGACTTTGCGGTATCGTAACCCAGTTTTTCGGCTTCGAGCACTTTCAGTTTAAAATTGGTGAACAAATCGAGGTATTCGGCAGGAGTTTTTTTGTCTTTTTCATCCTGAATGTTGGTGTTGTTTTTTTTGTAACTGGCAATGAATTCTTCTTTGGTCACCGGAATTCCTCCAATGGTCATGATAATGTCATTTTTTTTCTGTGCCGAAACCTGGATTGTGGCGAACACAAAAAGACTAACTGCGAATGATTTGATTATATGTTTCATACTTCCGGATAAAAAATCGGTTAAATTAAGTTTCATAGAAAAACAGCTTGTTTTGGGTTGATGAATGTTTGCTCAAACCGAATGGCCTGATTTGCCGGCATCGACTGACGTGGTTTGTTTATCGGCTGTTACGTTTTTACCGGCATTATTTCGAGCTGTAATTTGGTGATTCACTGGTAATGCTCACGTCGTGCGGATGGCTTTCGAGGATTCCGGCATTGGTGATCCGGGTAAATTTTGCATGTTGAAGCATTTCAATATTTTTGGCGCCGCAGTAACCCATTCCAGCCCGGATGCCGCCGATGAGCTGGTGCAGGACTTCGGCCAGCGAACCTTTGTATGGAACACGGGCAACGATCCCTTCCGGAACCAGTTTTTTGACGTCGTCTTCCACATCCTGAAAATAGCGGTCTTTCGAACCCGATTGCATGGCTTCGACTGAGCCCATTCCACGGTAGGTTTTGAATTTACGGCCCTGAAATAAAATGGTATCGCCCGGCGATTCCTCCACACCGGCAAACAACGATCCGGCCATGATGGAATGGGCACCGGCGGCCAGGGCTTTCACAATATCGCCTGAATACCGGATTCCTCCGTCGGCAATAACCGGCACCCCGCTTTTTTTGATGGCCTTGCTCACGTTGTAGATGGCCGACAATTGCGGTATCCCCACTCCGGCAATGATCCGTGTGGTGCAAATCGAACCAGGCCCGATCCCGACTTTCACGGCATCGGCCCCGGCCAGTACCAGGTCGGTAGCGGCTTCGGCGGTGGCTATGTTGCCGGCCACTAAGTCAATTTCAGGATATTTATTTTTAACTTTTCTGAGCATATCGAGCACGTACATGGAATGCCCGTGAGCGGTGTCGATCACAATGGCATCAACCTGTGCGCGCACCAGTTCGTCAACCCGGTCGATGGTGTCGCTGGCAATTCCGATTGCTGCCGCAACGCGAAGCCGTCCTTTGCCATCTTTCGAAGCCAGCGGTTTGTCTTTGGCTTTGGTGATGTCTTTATAAGTGACCAGCGCAATCAGTTTGTTGTTTTTATCGACCACCGGCAATTTTTCAATTTTATATTGCTGAAGGATAGCCGAAGCCATTTCGAGTGATGTGGAGGCGTTGGTGGTGACCAGGTTATCTTTGGTCATAACTTCGGAAACCAGTTTGGTCATGTCGTTTTCGAAACGCAGGTCGCGGTTGGTTACAATCCCAACCAAACGGCCCTGCTCGTCGATAACAGGAATCCCTCCGATTTTGTAGGTTTTCATCAGCCCAATGGCATCGCGAACGTTTTTTTCTTTCGAGATAGTCACCGGATCGTAGATCATGGCGTTTTCAGCGCGTTTTACCATGGTAACCTGCCGCGACTGCTCTTCGATGCTCATGTTTTTGTGAATTACGCCGATGCCGCCGTCGCGGGCAATGGCGATGGCCATCCGGGCGTCGGTTACCGTGTCCATGGCGGCTGTCACAATGGGTGTATTCAGCCTGATGTTTCGTGAGAACCAGGAAGTCAGCTCAACCTCACGCGGTAAAACTTCTGAATACGATGGAATTAACAACACATCGTCGAAAGTTAAACCTTCGGAAACCACTTTATCGGCAAAAAACGACATTGGGTGTGTTTTAATGTTCTGGTTGATTGACAAAGCTACGAAAAAATAAAGTACAAATGTCCCGATTTTTTCGGGCCGATCAATAGGATAAATTATAATGTATCTTAAAAATTGTTAAGTACCGGTGCTCCGGGTGCGGCGATTTGTAA
>JBBIHV010000128.1:9122-11373 GCA_037446835.1 Sunxiuqinia sp.
GCTCCGGGTGCGGCGATTTGTAATCGCCGGAGTTGAAAAAGCGCGGTTAGAAATCGCGCCACCCTTGAAAAATTGCGAATGCAATTTGTGGCACCCAATTTTCGTAAGTAAAAAGCTGTTAAATTTGATTGATTAACATGACCTGGAAAATTGAGCGAATTTATACAAATATTGACCAAACATTGGGGCTTTGCATCGTTTCGCCCCATGCAGGAAGAGATCATCGAATCGGTGGCCCGGGGCAAGGATACGCTCGGACTGATGCCAACAGGCGGTGGAAAATCAATCACATACCAGGTGTATTCGCTTTCGAAACCCGGCATCTGTTTGGTTATTACGCCGCTCATTGCTTTAATGAAAGATCAGGTGGAGAACCTGAACCAACGTGGCATCAAGGCGTTGGCCATTTATTCAGGAATGACCAGTCTGGAAATGAAAATTGCGATGGACAACGCGGCCTGGGGAAGCTACAAATTTTTGTATTTGTCGCCTGAACGCATTGCCACCGGGCGTTTTCGGGAACGCATCGGTCAGCTGGATGTGAACCTGATTGCCGTTGATGAGGCGCATTGTATTTCGCAGTGGGGATACGATTTCCGCCCGTCGTACCTGCGCATTGCCGAACTGCGCGATTTGTTGCCCGATGTTCCGGTACTGGCAGTGACGGCCACCGCCACGCCGCAGGTAATCGACGACATTCAGGAACAACTGAAATTCAGGAAGAAAAATGTACTCCGGACGAGCTATTACCGGAGCAACCTGGTTTACCTGGTCCGCAACGAGGAAGACAAGGTAAATTACTTGCTGCAGGCCGTGCAGAAGGTAAAAGGCACCGGAATTGTGTATGTGAAAAGCCGGAAACAAACCCGCGAAATCAGTGATTTGCTGCAGAAAAATAAAATATCGGCCGATTATTATCACGCCGGATTGCCTTACCCGGTGAGGTCTCAGAAACAGGAAGCCTGGAAAGACGGGCGTTGCCGGGTGATTGTCTCAACCAACGCCTTCGGAATGGGCATCGACAAGGCTGATGTGCGGTTTGTGATCCATCTGGAGGCTCCCGATTCGGTGGAAGCGTATTTTCAGGAAGCCGGGAGGGCCGGGCGCGACGGGAAAACGGCCTGGTCGGTTTTGCTCTACAACAACAGCGATAAGATCAGGCTCCAGAAAAATCTGGAAAAATCGTTTCCTGAACTGGATGTCATCAAGCGGGTTTATGAAGCGCTGTGTAATTTTTACCAACTAGCTGTTGGCTTTGGGAAAGATCAGTCGTTCGAATTTAGCATGGGCACTTTCGCGGCCAGTTTTTCGTTCCAGATTACCACGGTTTACAATTGCCTGAAAATATTGCAGCGCGAAGGTTACCTGGAATTAACCGACGAGCTCGACAATCCGTCGAAAGTGTATTTTGTGGTTGACCGCGACGACCTGTATAAATTTCAGGTGGCCAACGCAGAATTCGACGGTTTCATCAAGCTGCTTTTGCGCTCTTATACCGGCCTGTTTACCAATTATGTGGCTATTGATGAACAGCTTATGGCCAAACGGGCCGATGTTAGTCCCGATTTGGTTTACCAGTTTCTGGTCAGGCTGCGAACACAAAAAGTGATCGATTACATTCCGCAGAAAAAAGCGCCGTACCTGATTTTTACCAAGGAACGCATCGACATCGACCGGATAAAAATCAGCAAGGAAAATTACCAGGACCGGAAACGCGATTATATGAACCGCATTGACGCGATGATTCATTACTCGTCGTCGGGGCACAAATGCCGCAGCCAGCTTTTGCTTCAGTATTTTGGCGAAACCGAATCGGTTCGTTGCGGAAAGTGCGATGTTTGTCAGGAGCGAAACGAGTTGAATATGAGTAAGTACGAGTTTGATGCCATCAGCGATCAAATCAAAAAAGTGTTGGCGGAACCCTGTTTTAATGAAGAATTGTTGAAAAGGTTGGAAGGAAAACCGGAGAATGTGCTGAAAGTCGTCCGTTGGTTGCTCGAGAACGAGAAAATTGTTTACCGCGTCGATAACCGGATGGAGTGGCGAAAAGGGTGAGGCATCGAGATTGGAAAAACGATGCAGGATAGCCGGAGCGGAACTCACCGGGTGCGAAGAATAAAAGCAGGAGCGACAAGGACACTTCGCGCACAATCGAATTACGGTTAACAGTTTTGTTTCCATAGGTTTTAGGTTAATCTTTTCCATTAAAGCAGGCCGAAAAACGGCTGAATAAAAATTCTTTGTACTTTTA
>JBBIHV010000129.1:0-11287 GCA_037446835.1 Sunxiuqinia sp.
CTTTATTTAAATAATTGAATATGAATAAGAAACAAATTATAATCATATGAAAAAATATTTGGCTCTTGCCGGGTTTGTTGCTGTTTGGGGTTGTACTTCAGGCCCAAAAGTAAAATGGATTAGCACCACAAACGATCGGCCCTGGGTTTCGGGCACCGAAATTTCAGTACTGAAATCGGATGCAGGCAAATCGACAATTGTAATTTACCCGGATAGCGCCCGGCAAACGGTTGATGGTTTTGGCGGCTGTTTCAACGAATTGGGCTGGGACGCCATTCAAACATTGAAGGAGGTCGACAGGCAAACGGTATTGAAAAACCTTTTCGATACCATTTCCGGTTGCCGGTTTAATATTTTTCGGATTCCCATCGGGGCCAACGATTATGCGGTTGACTGGTACAGCCTCGATGAATCCCCTGATGATTTTGAACTGAAGAATTTTAGCCTGGCACGCGACAAACAGCGATTGATCCCATATATTAAAGCGGCACAGGCTTTTATCCCAAACCTGAAAGTTTGGGCGTCGCCCTGGTGCCCGCCTTCGTGGATGAAAACCAATCGCCATTACGCCTGCGTCTCCAATTCGCAGTTTAACGATCTGCCCGCCGATCGCCAGGGCCAGGAGATGAAAACTCAGTTCAGGATGGAACCCAACGTGCTGGCGGCTTATGCGCTTTATTTCGAAAAATTTGTGCAGGATTACCGGGCCGAAGGCATTTCAATTTCGGAAGTTCATGTCCAGAATGAAATGAACTCGTGCCAGAGTTTCCCGTCGTGTATCTGGGAACCAAAAGACATAGCCGTTTTTATTGGCAAATATCTGGGCCCGAAATTTGAAGCCGATAAAATCGGGACACAGATTTGGCTGGGAACCATCGAGCGCCCTCAGGTTGAGCGTGTTGATTCCATCCTTCAGGATAAGGAAGCCGGAAAATATATTAAAGGAGTGGGTTTTCAATGGGCTGGCAAAGGCGCCATTCCTGAAGTCCACCGCAAATACCCCAACATGAAACTGATGCAAACCGAAACCGAATGTGGCGACGGATCGAACGACTGGGCGGCTGCCGAACATACTTTTGACCTGATGAAACATTATTTCAGGAACGGTGCCAATGCCTACATGTACTGGAACATGGTGCTTGACGAAACGGGCAAAAGCCAGTGGGGCTGGAAACAAAACTCGATGATCAGTATCGATAAAACTTCAGGAAATGTAACCTGTAACCCGGAATATTACCTGATGAAACACCTGAGCTATTTCGTTGAACCGGGTTCGAAATTCATACCGGTGGGAAGCGATGAAAATTGTCTGGCTTTTGTGAAAGGCGATAAGCTGGTGATTTTTTATTACAATGCGGCTGATGCCGAAAAAAATACGCAGTTTGCGGTCGATGGCCAAACGTTCGGCGTTAAGCTGAAGCCGAAATCGTTTAATACGTTCAGCGTAAAAATCAAAATCCGGCAGTTCGATGGCAGAATATAGTTACAAATAAAAAGTAAGGTGCTAACCTGTTGAAATACAGCTTTTGGTGTAATTTGGAGTCTTGGCGATTTTGTGGCATTTTAAAATTCCATTATTTTCGCTGCAACTTCCACTGTTGCATTGCAAAATCGGGTAAAAATGACTGATGCTGTCAGCAATAATTTTGAAAAATATAAGTTTAATAAACGTCAAAAACAAAACATAGAGCCAATGGCCAAACCTTTACTTTCTATTGTCATTCCTGCTTACAACGAAGAAAATACGATCGCCACCATCCTTCAAAAAGTTTCGGAAGTTGAGCTGATGGGTGGTACGTTGAAAGAAATCATCGTGGTGAACGATGCGTCAAAAGACCAGACCGTAGCTTCGGTTGAACAATTCTGTGCCACAAACCCCGAACAGAACATCCGGCTATTTAATCAGCCGGTTAACATGGGAAAAGGAGCGGCCATCCATCGTGGGATTGCCGAATCTACTGGCGATTACCTGATTATTCAGGACGCCGACCTGGAATACGACCCGCGCGAATACAACGATTTACTGAAACCAATCCTCGAAGGTTTTGCCGATGTGGTTTTCGGATCCCGTTTTTCCGGCGGAAACCCGCACCGTATCTTGTTTTTCTGGCATTCAATCGGGAACAAACTGCTCACCTTTACCTCGAACATGTTTTGTAACCTGAACCTTACCGACATGGAAACCTGCTACAAATTGTTCAAGTCTGAGATGATTAAATCCATCAACCTGAAGGAAAAAAGGTTTGGGTTTGAGCCTGAGGTCACGGCAAAAGTGTCGCGAATTCCGAATGCTAGGATTTACGAAGTCGGTGTTTCGTACTACGGACGGACTTATGCCGAAGGGAAAAAAATAAACTGGAAAGACGGCTTACGGGCCTTTTATGTCATCCTGAAATACAACCTATGGGCAAAATAAACCAGGCTGGGCCGGAAGTTCAGGATATTTACGGGTATTCGACCCTGGCCAGCATTTCGGGCGCCGATAAGTTTAACCGCTGGATGTACGAAACCATCAAGCCATTCTGCAACGGCCGTATCCTGGAAATTGGAGGCGGGATTGGAAATATTTCACAATGTTTCCTGAACGATGGGGGAGAACTGGTGGTTACCGAATTGCAGGACGAATATTGTTCCATCATCCGAAAACGCTTTAAAAATGAACAAAACCTGAAAGATGTAATCGCGATGGATATTATTGATCCTGAGTTTGATACGAAATTTTCGCACTTGTTCCGGAGTTTCGATACCGTTTTTGCCCTGAATGTGGTTGAACACATTGCCGACGACCGGAAAGCCCTGGCCAATTGCCGAAAACTGCTGAAGAAAGGCGGTACGCTGATCATTCTGGTGCCGGCCTTCCAATCCATTTTTAACCATTTTGACGCGGCCCTGGGGCATTTCAGGCGATATACTTCCACAACCCTTGAGCCTGTTTTTGAGGCCAACCGTTTTTCAATCATTCACCGTCAGTATTTTAACCTGATCGGAATTGCAGGCTGGTGGCTGAGTGGTTCGCTGCTCCGGAAAAAAGTTATTCCTGAAGGCCAGATGAACCTCTACAATTTTTTTGTGCCCGTGTTCCGGGTTATTGATAAAATCACGAACAAATGGCTGGGCCTGAGCGTCATCATGGTTGGCCGTGCCGATTGAACTATTTGAACCCAATAAATAACTTAACATGAATGAAACGAACCAATTGGAACGTCGGAAACTGGTCAGGTACGGCTTGGTTTTTCTGATTGCCGGGCTAATCGTCAATTACATTTATCGAATGGTTTTTCATTCCATCCCGATTGAGAAAGTTATTGTTGGATCAGACATGGAGGGTTATTATCAGTACCTGTTTCATTTCTTTGTTAAAGACTGGTCGCTTTTCGACCGGATGCCCTGGACAATTCCTTACGGTGAAGGCAAAACGCTGAGCGTTTTTACCTGCGGCGTTGCCATTTTGTGGTCACCGTTTTTCCTGATGGCTCATCTGATCAGTATTTTCTGCGGGTTTCCTGCCGATGGCAAAACAGGTATCTATTATGGTTTTATTCAGGTTGCCGGAATTGTTTATACATACATTGGCTTGGTCTTCATATATAAATTTCTTCGTGAATTTTTCGAACATAAAGTCAGCCTGATTAGCACGGCGCTCTTCTTCCTGGCTACCAATGTTTTCTTCTATTCGGTTTTGCTTGGGGCAGGCATGTCGCATGTTTATTCGTTCTCGATGATCGCCATTTACCTTTATTACAGCCATCAGTTTTCGAAAGTGGCTTCGCTGAAAAACTTGATTTTCCTTGGCGTTCCGTTTGCTTTGGCTGTCCTGATTCGCCCAACAAACATTATTTCAGGACTTTATCTTTTTCTGATAGGCGTCTCCAGCGTTGCCACTCTGAAAGAACGCTTGCTATTCTGGAAGAAAAATTACTGGGCCATCATCGGGCTTTTCGTTATCGGTTTCATTGTTTTTATTCCGCAAATGGCTTATTGGCATTACGTTACCGGAAAGTTTCTGGTTTATTCGTACCAGAATTATGGTTTCCCAAACTGGAACGCACCCAAATTTGGCTTGGTACTTTTCGGAAAATACAACGGCTGGCTCACCTTCACCCCGTTGATGTGGTTCGCGCTCGCTGGTTTGTTCATTCTTTTATGGCGCAGGCAGATGAACAGCCTGGCTGTTTTGCTTATCCTGATTTTGTGCACATACGTCAATGCAAGTTGGTGGATACCAACGTTTAGTGCGGCTGTCGGGCAACGCGCCATGATCGATTTTCTTCCGTTTATGGCAGTTCCGCTGGCTTTGTTTTTTACTGAAGTTCAGGAAATGTCGAAGCCAATTGTAATTGTCTGCAGCCTTTTGGTGCTGATTTTCATTTTCTACAACATACAATTTGGGTTTCGATACGATGCGCTGATGTGGTGGGACAGCCCGATGAACTGGACAAAATTTTTGAAAACTGTCGGTTTTTAGGTGGTTTTCCGAATATTCGCTGTATTTTTGAATTGAACCAGATCAATTTTTGCTATGAGTCAACCCATTCCCCTGTCGATTGTTGTTTCGGTTTTTAACGAAGAGGCTGTTTTGCCCCATTTTCTGCAAAAACTGGAAGAAATCCTTTCAGGATTAATTGCTGATAGCGAGGTTGTTTTGGTGAACGACGGAAGCACCGATGGCAGCCTCGAAATCATTGGGCGCTACCGGAAAACGTCGAAAATGAATATCCGGGTCATCGAATTCAGCCGTAATTTTGGGCACGAAGCAGCCATGATTGCCGGGATTGACCATGCCCGTGGTGAGGCCATCATCTGTATGGACTCCGATCTTCAGCATCCGCCCGATCAGATTCCGCTTATGTTCAGGGCGTTTGGTCAGGGCGAAGAGATTATCACCATGGTGCGCGAACACCGGTCCGACAACGGTGCTTTGAAGAACTGGTTCTCGAAAAAATTTTACCAGTTCATCAATCGCCTGTCGGAGTATCAGTTAGACGAGAATGCTTCCGATTTCTTCCTCATTTCAGCGCCGGTCGCCGAGGTTTTGCGCAACGATTTCCGCGAGCGTAACCGATTTCTAAGGGGGTTCATCCAAATCGTCGGGTTCAGGAAGAAAAGCATTCCATATTCAGCGCCCAAACGGATGGCCGGTGAATCGAAATACTCGTTCTTCAAATTGCTGAAACTTTCGGCTAATGCCATCATTGCATTCTCCAAATTGCCGCTTTACCTGGGGGTTTATATCGGCGTGATCTTCGCGTTCTTTTCAATTATTCTTGGTTTTTACACTCTCGCTCAGTTCATTTATGGCAACACCCCGCCTTCAGGATACACCACCATCGTACTTTTTATGAGCCTGAGTTTTTCGGTTTTATTCATTTTAGTTGGAATTATCGGAACTTACGTAGGCTATATTTTCGACGAAAACAAAGCCCGCCCCTTGTACATCATTCGAAATATTCAATAATTTTCTCCATGAACAATTTTAAAAAGGGTATTTTGCTGACACTTGTTTTAAGTGTTGCGGTACTTTTTCTCTTTTTTGGCCCTTTGCTGAAAAACCCAAACCATGTTTTCTTTTCCCCTTCAGGCGACGGCTTAAAATCTTATGCAGGGGCAATTTATCACCTGGAACACGATTCGACGCTATACAGGGCAAATATTATGAATTATCCCTATGGCGAAATGGTTTTTTTTACCGATTGCCAGCCCATGATCGTGAATTCGGTGAAGATGCTGGGCAATCATGGTATAGATTTCAGGAACGATATTGTCGGGATTATTAATTTGTTCATGCTGTTTTCGATCGTTTTGGCAGCCGTGTTTTTATGCCTGATTTTTTTGGATTTGCAGGTTTCGTGGGTATTTGCGGCCATTGCTTCAGTCGGGATTGCCATGCTTTCGCCGCAAATTGGCCGGCTGGGCGGGCATTTTGCACTGAGCCACCTGATGTGGCTACCCATGTTGATCTGGTTGCTCATGCGTTTCGACCGGAACAAATCGTTCGGCATTTCGGCAGCCATTGGCCTGCTCACTTTCCTGGCTGCCGGAATGCACATGTATTTTTTTGCGCTGTTTGGCTTTTTGTTCCTGTTTTACTGGACCTTTGCATTGACTTCCAGTCAGTTCCGGTTTCGCGATTACCGCTGGGCCGTTCATCTTTTTATCCAGTTTATTTTGCCGCTCATCTTGGTGCAGCTCATCATGGGGGCGAACGACGGAATTACCGACCGCACTACACATCCCTGGGGATTTACCACCTACAAAGCCAACCCGGCATCGGTGCTGTTGCCGCTGCATAAACCTTATGCCACATTCCTGATGAAAATCGAAGCTTTTCACCATTACGACTGGGAAGCTTTTTCATACATCGGGCTGGTTGCCCTCATCGGTTTTATTGCCGGAACGGTGAAGCTGGTCAGGCGAGTAAAACAAAAACAGGCCTGGTGGGAAGTTTCTGATAACAGGCTCATTACCATTTTTTTCTGGGCCTCGCTTGCCTCGCTGTTGCTTTCATTTGGCGTTCCATTCACCCTTGGGCTGATGTTTTTGCTCGATTACCTGGGGCCTATCCAGCAGTTGCGTGCACTGGCCCGCTTTGCGTGGCTGTTCTATTACCTGATTAATATTTTGGTTTTCTATGGCATTTTTAAATTGATGAAACGGGGAATTTTCATGAAAATCCTGGCCGTTTCTGCCCTTGCGTTCCTTTTGTACGACGGATACCTGAATGTCAGTCTTTATGCCCCGCGCCTGAATAACCGCGTCGAAGAACTCGACGATTCGGACAATGTTTCTCCTGAAAATGCCTGGGTTTCATCGTTCAGCAAAAATCAATACCAGGCCATTTTGCCCTTGCCGTATTTTCATGTTGGTTCGGAAAATGTTTGGCTGGAACCGAAATGCGATATTTTGCGCCAATCGTTCATCGTTTCGCTGAAAAGTGGTCTGCCGTCGATGGGTGTCATGCTGAGCCGGACGTCGCTGTCGCAAACCTACAAAAGCCTGGCTCTTGTTTGTCAGCCCGTGTCGCCGTATCCGATTTTAAACGATTTGCCCAATAAAAAACCACTGTTGCTGATGGTTGACCATTGCAAAGACCTGAGCGCTCCTGAAAGAAACCTGGTCGGGCATGCCTTGCTGGTTTGGCAGGGTCCAAAATTTGCCTTTTACCGGCTTCCGGTTGCACAGTTGGATACGATTGCACTGGCAGGTGAAAAAGCTTTTGCCTGCGAGATGAAGGCCGTTCACGATGGTACTGCTGACAGCACACGCATTTTGTATTACAATGGATTTGAATCGACTCCGGCAAAGGACGCTTTCTTCGGTTCTGGGGCCTATTCCGGAGAACTGAAAAACTGGAATCGTGTTTTGGATACACAAATCAGGAACGGAATGCCCGGCGATTCGTGTGAACTGTTTTTCTGGGTAAAAGGGTATGAAACAGACCTGATGGCCCGGTCGGTTTTCGAATTTGTGCAGAAGAACGGAGACCAAACAGTGGACTACAAATACGACCAGTTTCAGCATTTTTATTGTTCGCTGAAAGACAACTGGATGCGGATTCGGATCCCGTTTGTGCTGAAATCGGTTCAGGATAAAATCATGCTTTCAATCCGGAATCCCGAACTGAAGCACTTTCAGTTGCTGGTTGACGAGGTGCTTGTCCGCAAGATGACGAGTCCTGTGCCGGAACAGAACAAAAATTAAATTTTCTGGTAACCGGTTAATGTGCTGAAAATATGTTGCTTAACTTTTTTTTGTGTTGTTTCGTTATTTGATCGATTAAATTCTTAAAATGGCAAAACATCTTCTTCTCATGATTTGTGTATTTTCGGTTTTCAGTAGCTTTTCACCGGCTCTGAAGCAACCGGAAAAAAATGAATTTGGCGCAGCAATCAAGCAGGCCATTTTGAAGCTTGAAAGCAAACCCGGAGCTTTCCGTCCCAGCCAGTCTCTCTTTAAAGTTTATTCGCAGGCTGACGGTTATTATCAAAATAAAATCAAACGGCTTCAGTCGGGTGACGATTCGCTCAAATGGGCGAAAATTCTTGATCTGATGCTTGAAATGAATGGATTATCAAAAATTATTAAAAACAGTACCGATGCAATTCAGGTAATTCCGGAGCCCCGGATGTATCAATCCGAAATTTCTGAAATCAAGCCAAAAGCCGTGGATGAATGGTATATTTCAGGAACAAATTCATTGAAAATGAATACGGTAGAAGGAAACAAACAAGCATTTTTATGTTTCAAAAAAGTTGCCGAATTATCTCCGGGCTACAAAGAACTTAACAAAAAAATTGCCCAGGCGAAAGATTTGTCAACAACAAAAGTGGTGGTCGAGGACATCCGGTTTTATTCGAATACCCTGAGTTTAGTTCCCGATAAATTCTATAAAGAATTAATTTTCAGGCTTCAATATGCTTTTCCGTATGAAGGTTTTGTGAATTTCTACTCGACTGACGAAGAAAACAAATTAGCCATTAATATGCCTGAATTTTCTGTTCAGTTGGAGATCGAGAACTTTAAAGTTGGTCCGGTTTATACAACTACCAAAAATTTTCAACCAATCGCCCCATCAAAAAAATTGGAATTGGTAAATGGGAAATATGTTTGGATTCAGGATGCTTCAACGGTTACAACTTCTGCTGATCAAAGTACGATAACGGTTCATCAGGTAAATGTTTCGGGTACCATTTTGATGAAGATCATTTCCGTAGGACAAAACAAGGTTTTATATACCGATCATGTTTCATGTCAGTGCATGAAAGAGAAAAGTTCGACATACAACGGATCGTTCGGATACCAGGAAACCAGAAGCCCTGAAACACAGGAATATTTCGACTTGTTGTTCATTTCCAATATCGATCAGGTACTCAACAGGCTTTCCGATTTTTTCGACAAATACAAATAAAAAATTGATGTTTTAATTGACTGTTGATTATTGTGTTTTAGCGGAGTAATAACTTTAAGAACCCGAGTTTCAAGTGACGTGAAACTGATGATTACCAATAACATGCCAACGTTGCTGCGACTGTCCCTTTTCCCCTTTTCTTTTTCATTTTATTCCTGATGTGTGTGCAAACCGCACTCTTTCTTCGAATTGTTTTCCCACCACCAGCGTCCGGCCCGGAAATCTTCGCCCGGCTGAATGGCGCGTGTGCAGGGAGCACACCCAATGCTGACAAAACCACGGTCGTGCAAAACGTTGTACGGAACGTTATTTTCCTTCACATATTTCTGGCAGTCTTCGAGCGACCAATGCAGTAACGGATTGAATTTGATCAGTTTAAATCCGGCGTCCCAAACAAAAAAATCGAGATCGTGGCGATTTTCCGATTGTGAAGCACGCAAACCGGTAATCCAGCATTCCATGCCTTCCAGGGCGCGTCCGAGCGGTTCAACTTTCCGGATGCGACAACATTCCTTCCGGTTTTCGAGCGACACATAAAAGCTCAGCGGCCCTTTTTCAGTGACCATTTTCTCAACCTTTTCGTGTTCCGGAAAGTAGGCCTGAACTGGTCTTCCATATTTTTCCAGCGTGCGGTTCAGCACTTTATAGGTTTCTTCAAACAGACGGCCCGTGTCCAGAGTCACCACAATGATGTCCAGGTTATTGCTGAAAATCATATCTGTAATGACCTGGTCTTCAATACCAAGACTGGTTGTAAATACAACCTTCCCCGGAAATTGCTCAGCTACCTTTTTCAACATTTCAACCAAATTGGCTGAATCGGCCTGTTTGTTCAATTCCGGAACCAAATTCTGATCAACCATAGCTATTTGTTTATTTATTGCATTCACTTTATCTTGCCGGCAAATATCACAAGAAAACTCAAAAAACCATCGAAAAGACTTCCGAAATATTGCCTGCCGAATTTCTGGAACGGATAAAAATTCAGTTTCCTGCTGAATTTGAACAGTTTATTCGGGCCATCGACCAAAATCCGGCCATCAGTTTGCGGTTCAATCCACGCAAATTCAACCTTCCGGTTTCTGCTGAACGAATTCCCTGGTGCGATACCGGAATTTTCCTGAATGAGCGTCCGGCGTACACACTCGACCCGATTTTCCATTCCGGGGCCTACTACGTCCAGGAAGCAAGTTCCATGTTTCTGGAACAGGCTTTCCGCCAAATTGATCACGGCAACAACCGCGTTGTTTTGGATTTAAGCGCTGCTCCCGGCGGAAAATCAACACATTTGCTCAGTCTGCTCGACGATAGCGATTTGCTGGTTGCCAACGAAGTAATCAGGTCGCGGGTATCGGTTCTGGACGAAAATATCCGCAAATGGGGCCACCAAAACGTGGTAGTCTGCAACAACGATCCGGCTGATTTCAGCAATCTGGAAGGCCTGTTCGACCTGATCGTGGTGGATGCACCCTGCTCGGGCGAGGGACTTTTCCGGCGCGATGCTTCGGCCATTCAGCAATGGTCGGTTGACAATACCCGGCTTTGTGCCACCCGCCAGCGCCGCATCCTGGCCGATGTTTGGCCAGCATTGAAAAATGGCGGCGACCTGATTTACAGTACCTGTACCTTCAACCCGGCTGAAAACGAGGAAAATCTGAAGTGGCTGGCTGAAAATAATGAAGTGGAAAGCATCCGGATTCCGCTTCAGGAAGATTGGAACATTCAGGAAATGGAAGCCGGAGGACTGTTTGGCTACCGGTTTCTTCCGCATCGGGTAAAAGGCGAAGGTTTTTTCCTGACATTGATCCGTAAAAAAGACGGAAGAGCTGATTACCCGATTCCGAAGAAAATGAAATCGCGGCTCGAAAAAATGCCGAAACAGTTTGCCGAAATCCGGAACTGGCTGAACACTCCAGACTCGGAGTTTTTTGCTAAAAACGAGTTTCTGATTGCTTTTCCCGAAGTCAAAATTCCGGTATTGAATGCACTTGTGGAACAACTTCGCGTAATCAGTTTTGGTCTGCCGGTAGCACAGTTCAAGAAAAATGACCTCCTGCCCGAACACACCTTCGCGCTCTCGGTTGACCGCAATCCAGCCATTTTCGAGTCTATCGAACTCGATTTGCGCGATGCGTTGCTTTTCCAGAAAAAAGAAGAAATCCGGATCAGTTCAACCACCAAAGGCTGGTTGCTGGTCACTTTTCAGGGAATTCCGCTCGGCATGGTGAAAAACCTGGGAAACCGCACCAACAACTACTTCCCAAAAGAATGGCGCATCCGGATGGCGCTGCCGGAAATTCCGGAACCGTGGTATAAATCAGTTTAAAGTTTATTTTGGTGCAGCAAAAAAGCGGGAAATTCCTTCCGGAACCTCCCGCTTTT
>JBBIHV010000130.1:0-4058 GCA_037446835.1 Sunxiuqinia sp.
AGGTAAAACTAAATCTTTTCTTTTCAGAAAGAAAAATCGCAGTTAGATTCAAAAAAGCGGGACTTATGGCAAAACACACTTGATGAGAAAATCGGGAATGAAAACAGGGGGATGCCGACCCGTTAAACTTCCATTATGAAAAGAGCCATCAGAATTTCTTCTCACACAGGGAATGATTATTGGCGAGTTCCATCTGACAATTAAAAAACAAATTAAAAAGATCGTGGAATACAGCATTTTTTGAAGGAATGTCAAGATCGACTGAACAATTAGCTATTTTCGCCACCTGAAAAAAACAAATTATGAGAGGAATATTGACTGTTGTTTTTCTGGTCATATCCAATTCGTTTATGACTCTGGCCTGGTACGGGCATCTCAAATTTCAGGAGTTGAAATGGTTTAATAAGCTGGGAATCATTTCAATCGTTTTGATCAGCTGGGGAATTGCGCTTTTTGAATATATGTTTCAGGTTCCGGCCAACCGGATTGGGTTTCGCGAAAATGGCGGCCCATTCTCGCTTTTCCAGTTAAAGGTTATCCAGGAAGTAATTACCCTGATGATTTTTACGATTTTCTCCGTGCTGCTTTTCAAAAACGAAAACTTCAGGGTTAATCACCTGATTGGCTTTGTTTTCCTGGTGCTGGCGGTTTACTTCATGTTTAAAAAATAAACCGGCAGGTTCTATTTCTGACGCTGACGCTGCATATCCCTTTTTGAATAGAAGTGCTGCAAAATTGAACCATCGTTGGCTTCTTTCGAAAGCGATTCGATGGTATTCGCCGGAACATTACACAAATCAAGGACAATCAGGCCATCCAGGCAATTGTTAAATTTTGGATCAACATTGAAACCTATAATCTTGGCATTCAGTTTAATGTATTTTTTCAGCAGCACCGGCAGTCCTGAATTCATCTCATCCACATCGCCTATAAATTTGTCGAGCGAATTGATGTCATTGTCCATGGTTTGCATAATGACATTCAGGTTTTGATCAACGGTGGTAAACTTGTATGAATTTCGAGGAGTGATGCTTTTGGCCAGTTCCCAATCGAAATGATGAGTCATGATAAACTTGATAATCATCTCTTTGGAAGTGGTTGAGTAATCGTCGCTCACACTGACGGGACCCATCAGATAACGATATTCGGGATTTTTCAGGGTAAAGTACAAAATTCCCTTCCACAGCAAAAACAGTGGCATGGGTTTTCGCTGGTACTCTTTCACCACAAACGAACGACCCAGTTCCATGGTTTGCTGAAGCATGCTCTGAAGGTCATCCTTAATTTTAAACAAACTTTGCACATAGAACCCACGAACCCCGTATTTATGCAGGATTTCGGCGCCTTTCCCGATGCGGTAAGCGCCCGCAATCATCTCTTCTTCAGCGTCCCAGATAAACAACTGGTGATAATACAAATCAAATTCATCCAAGTCGATGCTGCGGTTTGTTCCTTCGCCAACCAGCCTGAAGGTGGTTTCGCGAAGGCGTCCGATTTCGAGTAAAATATTCGGAATGCGCTTCGACGGGGCGCAATAAACCGAATAACTTTTCATTTTAAAAAGCAGGAATTCGGAACCCAAATCTTTAAGTTCCTGAATAATTTTCTCGTGTGGAACAGGCTCAGCAACTGGTTCAATCCGCTGTTGACGGGTTGGCAAATAATTGAAAAACCGTTTCACTTCTATCTTCGAACACAGCAAATAGGTTTTTGCCCGCAGGTATCGGCCATATTTATAAATATCAGCGAATTTTTCCTGCTCTCCAACCGAAATCGCATTTCCAATCCTGATTTTGATGGGCTTTTTATTCTGATACAGGATTTCGGTGGGCAGTTTCACATTGGTCAGAGAAGAATGAATATTTCCCATGAGATAAAACAGCCGGCTGTTGTTTCCCTGAAAATGGATCGGAATTACCGGAACTTTTTGCTGCTTGATGAACTTCAGGGTGTAATAATTCCATTGCTTATCCGAGATGCCCTGAATGGAGTCGAACTGGGAAACTTCTCCAGCCGGGAAAAGACATAGGATTCCGCCCGACTTCAAATGTTTTGCAGCCTTTTCTGATCCGGTATTCAACTCCCGTTTGTCGGCTTTCTTCTGGGTTAATTCTTCTTCCAGAAAATAATCGCTGATCGGATCAATTTTCTGCAAAAGCTGCGTCGAAACAATTTTTATATCCGACCGGACCAGGCTCAGCATCCGGATGAGCAGGATGTTTTCAAGTCCGCCAAAAGGATGGTTGCAAACCACAATGGCCGATCCGGATTTGGGGATCCGTTTTTGCAGTTCGTCTGTATCGTAAACCGAATTGATTTTAAGGGTTTTCACTAATTCTTCAACAAAATCGAGTCCTTTTTTGTCGCCAATCTGGTTATAAACCCGGTTTAATTTATCGAAACGAAGAAGAAGCATCAGAAACCGGGCGAAAGGTTCACCACCCATGTAACCCAATTTGGGGTTTACTTTCAGAATGTCTTTCGGTTTAAAAAGTTCCATAACACATAGAAATAGGGTTTGTTCGTTCAAAGAGAAGCATTTACTTTCCAGACTTCCGCACTTCCGGCAAAAACAACCATCGTCTAAAAAGAATTCTTAAAAATGAACATTTTTTTTGGTCATTTGTAAATGGAATAGCTTAATTCGCATAAAAATTTTGGAAATTGAACATACTTTATCAGAAATACGACTTAAACAATTGGTTGCCAACCACCAAAAAAGAGGTTGAAGAGCGGGGCTGGGATAGTCTGGATGTGATACTTTTTACAGGCGATGCCTATGTTGATCATCCTTCATTTGGCGCTGCTGTAATCGGTCGGATTCTCGAAGCCGAAGGCCTGCGGGTGGCCATTGTGCCACAACCCAACTGGCAGGACGATCTGCGCGATTTTAAAAAACTGGGCAAGCCCAACCTTTACTTCGCAGTTACCTCCGGAAACATGGATTCGATGGTGAACCATTACACCGCCAACAAACGGAAACGCTCGAACGACGCCTACACTCCGGGCGGCCGACAGGGACAGCGCCCCGACTATGCCGCAACGGTTTACTGCAACATCCTGAAGGATTTGTTCCCGGATGTGCCCTTGGTTTTGGGCGGGATTGAGGCTTCGCTGCGGCGGGTAACCCATTACGATTACTGGAGCGACAAGCTGAAACCTTCCATATTGGTTGATTCGAAAGCTGACATGTTGTTTTACGGCATGGGCGAAAAGTCAATCATCGAATACACCAAACTGATACAAAAAGGAATCGATCCGAAAAAGCTGACCAATATTCCACAAACAGCCTTTCTGGTTTCAAATGAAGAAGATTTTGTAACCAACAAGAAATGGAACAGCATCAGACTTTATTCCTACGAAGAATGCCTGGAGGATAAAAAGAAATATGCCAAAAACTTCATGCACATCGAGGAAGAATCGAACAAGGTGGAAGCCAATGTGCTTATTCAGGAAGTTGGCAATCGGCAAGTAATTATAAATCCGCCCTGGCCACCGCTCGAAGAGAAGGAAATCGACCGTTTTTACGATCTTCCTTACACCCGGCTGCCCCATCCGCGTTACAAAAATAAAGAGGAGATTCCGGCCTACAACATGATCCGCCATTCGGTGAACATCCACCGGGGCTGCTTTGGAGGCTGCACATTCTGCACCATTTCGGCCCATCAGGGAAAATTTATCGCCAGCCGATCGGAAGAATCGATCCTGAAAGAAATCGATAAGCTGGTATTGATGCCCGATTTTAAAGGGTACATTTCCGATTTGGGCGGGCCGTCGGCCAACATGTACAAAATGAAAGGCATCCACGAAGAGATTTGCCGGAAATGCAAACGGCCATCGTGCGTTTTCCCCGATATTTGTAAAAACCTGAACATCGACCACAAACCGATGCTCGACCTGTATAAAAAAGTTCGCCAGCATCCCGATGTCAAAAAAGCGTTCATTGGCAGCGGAATCCGCTACGACATGATCCTGAAGGAAACCAGCGATCCGCAGGTGAACAAAAATAACATGGAGTACCTGCGCGAGGTCATCAAACATCATGTCTCCGGAAGGCT
>JBBIHV010000130.1:4158-10967 GCA_037446835.1 Sunxiuqinia sp.
CAGGACTTCACTCCCACCCCGATGACCCTGGCCACTGTGATTTATTACACTGGTTATCACCCCTATACCATGCAAAAAGTGTTTACCGCCAAAAGCCAGAAAGAAAAGCTGGCCCAGCGCAAATATTTTTTCTGGTATCAACGCGAATATCATCAGGAAATAAAGAGTGAACTTCTGCGCCTGAATCGGAAGGACCTGCTCGACGGGCTTTTTGGAAAAACAAAAACAGAAACTTTTAAGCCAACAAAACGATAAATTCAACCTTTTATAAATATATGTCATGCGTAAAATCATTGCACTCGCATTTTTCTTTTCATTGATCTTCCTGAATTCAAATGCCCAGTTCAGCAAGTTGAAAAAATTTATTGCTGACCAAAAATTACCTTTGTCGAACGAGGAAATAGTTGGCGGACTTAAAGATGCCCTTCAGGTAGGAACCGACAGTGCAGTTACGCATCTTTCAGCCGTCGATGGATATTTGAAAGATTTGGAAGTTAAAATTTTACTTCCTCCTGAAGCAAAGGAAATAACCGATCACCTTTCGAAGTTGCCCGGCGGGGCTAAATTGGTTGATGATGTAATTGTCAGGATTAATCGTGCCGCCGAAGATGCGGCAAAAGAGGCCAAACCCATTTTTATAAACAGCATCCGGGAAATGACTTTTACCGACGCGCTGCAAATTCTGAAAGGCCCGGATAACGCGGCAACACAATATTTTAAATCGAAAACTTCGCAACAACTGAGCGATCTGTACCGCCCCAAAATCCGCGAATCGCTGAATAAAAACCTCATTGCCGGAATTTCGACCCAACAGTCGTGGAACGAACTCACCACCAGCTGGAACAAACTTGCAGGTTCATCCATCGGAAAGATTACCGGTTTAAAAACAGTGGATGTAAAACTCGAAGATTATTTGCTTCAGAAAGCCCTGAATGGCCTGTTCCTGAAGATTGAAGAACGCGAAAAAGATATCCGTACTAACGCGAATGCACGGGTTACCACGCTGTTAAAAAGGGTTTTTGGGAGCAAGGCTACGAAACAATAAAGTTATTAATTATCAGAAATAGTCGTTAAATCCTTCGCCGAAAACTCAGAAAACAAGTGAGGCAGATCCAATGACTATTTTCCTGTTGACTGAGACTGAACATTGAGACTGAATTTTTATTTATACATTTAGGTAAAATTTGAGACGTGGAAACCGCCCTTCAACTGGTCGCATTTAATATTCCCTATCCTCCTGATTACGGTGGTGTGATTGATATTTTCTACAAAGTGAAGGCGCTTTCGGAATGTGGCATCCAGGTTTACCTGCACTGCTTCGAATACAACCGTCCACAGGCAAAAGAGCTTGAACAATATTGCACGAAGGTTTTTTATTATCCAAGAAAAAAAGGCATTCGCTATCAGCTTTCAGCTAAACCATACATTGTAATCACACGGGTTAACGACATTCTTATCAGTAATTTATCCGAAAATAAATCACCAATTCTGTTCGAAGGCCTGCATACCTGTTTTTATCTTGGCCATCCGGCTTTGGCAAACCACATCCAGGTGGTCCGGACGCACAACATCGAACACGAGTATTACCTCAACCTGAGCCGTTCAGAGCAGAACCCATTTAAAAAATTGTTTTTTTGGATGGAATCAGTCAAGCTGGCAGCTTATGAAAAAGTACTTCAGCAGGCCTCCCTGTTGTTTTGCATTTCGCCGAACGACAACTACCGGTTCGACCGGAAATTTGGAAATGCCTACTTTATTCCCGCTTTTCATCCGTTCAGCGAAATAAAATCGAAGACCGGTCGCGGTGAATACATTCTTTTCCACGGAAACCTTTCAGTTTCAGAAAACATCCAGGCAGTGAATTACCTGATTAATAACGTTTTTCCAAAAATAAATCACCCAATTGTGATTGCCGGGAAAAATCCGCCGGAATATTTAATCGGGAAAATCAGTCAATTTCCAAAAATTCAACTGATTGCAAATCCTGATAACGACCAGATGGATGAACTGATCCAAAATGCTCAGATTTGCCTGCTCCCAACTTTTCAGGACACCGGCTTAAAACTCAAATTACTGGCTTCGCTTTTCTCCGGACGTTTTTGCATTGCCAATACGCCAATGATCCATAAAACCGGGCTGGAACACCTTTGCCACCTGGCCGACTCGCCCAACGAAATGATCAGGAAAATTGAAGGATTATTTCTTCAGGATTTCACTTCCGAAGAAATTGAAAAGCGAAAACTGGTTTTGGAAGATGCTTTCTCGAACCGGCTGAATGCGTTGCACATTAAACGGCTGATCAACCGGAAGACAGAGCAATAAGATGCAAGTGGAACTATTTTTCTTCGCTCAATATTCGTTGACAACCTTATGATTCACATCTAAAATCATTGACAGAAGCTGGTCGCGTTTAATGGGTTTGCTGATATAATTGATGCAACCTGCTTCAAGCGCTTTTTCTTTTTCGTCATTAAGGACATAGGCTGTTTGGGCAATTATGTTTTGTTTAGGTTTAATTTTTCTAATTTGAAAAATCGCCTCAAAACCAGTCATGTCAGGCAATCGGACATCCATTAGCACCAAATCAACGGATTGTGAAGAACAAATTTCGATGGCTTTTCGTCCCGAACTGGCATGTTTGATTGAAAAGCCGGTATCGGCAAGCACTTCTTTTAAATATTCGGAATTGTAATAATCATCCTCGACGATCAGGATGCTCATGTTTATATTTTCATCCTTAATTTCGGAAAGTTGTTCGGCCTGAAGATCGATTTGTCTGAAAACAGGTTTGAACGGAATTGTAAAGTAAAACGTACTTCCCTTCCCAATTTCTGAATCCAGCCAGATTTTTCCATCCAAAATTTGAAGAAGTCCCAGAGCGATGGTTAAACCGAGTCCGCAACCTCCGTAAACTTGCGAGGTATTTTTGTTAACCTGCATAAAACGGTTAAAAATTACGGAGTGCATCTCCCGTGCAATGCCAATTCCTGTATCAGAAACATAAAACGTGAGCGCCCCGGGTTCGCTAAGCTGACAACCGATTTCAACCCAGCCTATTGCAGTAAATTTGAAGGCATTTCCAACCAGGCTCAAAAGAATTTGCTTAAGTTTCTTATGGTCGGCTTCAACGTTAAGGTCTTTCAGTTCAGGGGCAACACGGATATTAAATTTCACATCTTTTTTATTCTGCTTCAATTTGTAGGCACCGTAAAAGCTGTTCAGTTCAGAGAAAAAAGTCCCCAGGTTAAATTCTTCCTGATTTATTGACAATTGTCCGGACTCAATTTTTGCAACATGCAGAATGTCATCAATGAATTCCATCAAGTCGGTACCGCGCTGGCTGATAATTTCAGAATATCGTTTCAGGTTTTCCTTGTCGTAAAAATATTCGGGCAACAAATCGGCAAATCCCATGATGGCGTTCAACGGCGTCCGGATTTCGTGACTTATATTGTGCATGAAGGCAGTTTTTAACCGGTCGTTTTCTTCGGCTTTTTCTTTGGCCTCAACAAGCTCTTTTTCAAGTCTTTTCCGCTCAGTCACATCTCGAAAAATTACCTGCATCCTCCTATCCTGAGGCATTGAACCGCTAATTTCAACCGGAAATACCGAACCATCTTTTCGGATCAGCATGCCTTCAGCAATCACAACATTTCCGGATTCCATTTCGCTGATGTTGATCGGAAAGGATTCTGAATTTTCTTTCAGAAAAACATCTTTAATATTGAGTTTCAGCAACTCATTTTTGCTGTACCCCAACATATTGCAGCTACTTTCGTTCACTTCCAAATAGTTGCCATTTTTATCACAAATTAAAACACCATCGGATGCCTGTTCAAATAAAGTCCTGAATTTGTATTCATTTTCATCGGCCTTTTCGCGTGCCGATATTAGATTTTTATCAATTTTCTTTTGCAAGTCAAAATCGCTGATAACAGCTAAAATGGCCGGTTTCCCATCCCAGTTTGTTCTGTTCATTGAAATTTGGATGGATTTTCTTTCATTTGTGTCCCAGTCGATAAAACTCCATTCGCAATCATGGCTATGACCAAGAAGTATATCCGGCCAAAAGTTGCTCACTGCACTAAAATCAGCACCAGCGTTGAAATAATCAAAGATATTGAACCGGTCGATTTCATTTTCAGAGACCTTGCACAACTTCATTGCTGATTGGTTCATCTTGAAAATCAGGCCATTCATGTCGTGGACAATTAACGAATCAGAAATGCAGTTAAAAAGATGAAGAAGATTATTCTGGGAGTCACCAGGTTCTTTTCCATTATTTTGAAGTTCAGCTTTGCTCCGGTCAGGCTTCATAAATGAGGAATTTTAGAAGAGAAAATTCAATCAGTTTGCAAGATAATAATGAAATTTAAATTACCAACAAAAATGCCGTCATAAATGACTGCTTTTCAATTAATACGTGTTGTTTTTAGTTCAAATTAATCGAAGGTTAGTGGCAGTCATCAAAATATATCAAAATTGGGATGAATAACAAACCATAAACGCCTAAAAACCGGACAGTTATCTTTTATAAATCTTTAAATTACCTATTCATGGCAAAAAATAGCACTCAGATTTAATGTTTAAGAACACATTTTTTAAGATTTAGTTAACACCCGTCTGAAACCTGAAGCCTATCTTTGTAGCGTTATCACATTTCATAAGTTAGGTTTGATTAGTTTTATTGGTTTAGTTAGTTTAGTTAGGTTTAGGAAAAGGATAGATTAGAGAATCTGTCCTTTTTTCTTTTTAGGCAGGTCGTACCCTTTACAATTCTTCTCGTAAAAATTCCCGGAATAATCGACTTCTCAACGAAAAATTCCTTTTTTTATATAAATTTGGTCAACGATAATACCTCCGCCAACATCGAAACTGTTTACGGGCAACAAAACAATTACTTTTCTAAACCTTAATTCCATGGAAAGAGACCAACACGAACAGTTAAGAATTCTACATTTAGGGCCCGATCCGGAGTTTTCATCTCCAGTTTTCGTTGATAATTACCAGGTAGAAATACCAACCACCGACAATATTTTTTCTGTTTGCCAGTGGGTTTCAGAAAACGGTTTGCCCGACGCAATGATCTGCGAACAAAAATTACCGGGTGGGGATGGAATTGGATTTTATGATTTTTGGATAGAACAATTCGACCCGATGCATCTGATACCTTTTCTGCTTCTTGATGATGAAAAAGCTCCAGAACTTGCTGAAAAAGCTTTACACAAAAAAGTTGACGCGGTTTACATTAAGCCCGTGATCTTAGAAACCCTGGTGAAACAGATCATGGTTATAAAAAATGGAAAAGCTCCAACAAACAATTCATTAAGCAGAAAATTATTTTCTTCATGCTACAAGACCCCGTTTTTAAAACGAACGATTGACATTGCTACTGCTTCACTGATTTTACTGGTCATCTCTCCATTTCTTTTAATTTTCGCAATTGCCATCAAGCTCGAATCAAAAGGAAGGATTTACTATGTTTCAAAAAGAGTGGGTTCGGGATACAATTTATTCGATTTCTACCAGTTGCGCACAATGTACACTTCGTCAGGCAAACGATTGAAAGAGATTGCAAAACTGAACCAATATGCAAAAGAATCTTCAGCCCTTCATCCTGAAAATACCGTTCCGCACCTACAATCCGATCCGCGTATTTCCAAAGTCGGCAGCATACTGCGGAAATTGCATTTCGACGAATTGCCCCAACTTATTAATGTGATAAAAGGCGACCTCTCGATTGTTGGCAACAGGCCCCTGAAAATTTATGATGCTGAACTTTTGACCCCCCAGGACCTGGCTCACCGCATGGACGGTCCGGCCGGAATAACCGGGCTATGGAAACTAAAATCGAGAAGGAGGCTAAAACGCATGTCGCGCGAAGAGCGCAGGGCGCTCGACAACAAATACTACAAAATTGCCCGGCGGAAATTTTCAGTCTGGAGCGACCTTTGGATCATTGCACGTACAATTCCGGTAGTGCTCCGCAGGGGGAATGTGTAACCGGCCCGAAGGCCTTTTTAATACTGTTTATTTTTGATCAGGATGACAGAAACACTTGGTTAGATGATCGTTGACCATACCCGTGGCCTGAATGTGCGAATAAACAATTGTTGAACCGACAAACTTAAAACCGCGCTTCCTTAAATCATCGCTTATTTTATCAGAGAGTTCGGTCTTAACCGGCAAATCTGATAGTTTTTCCCAATGGTTCACAATAGGTTGATAATCAACAAATCCCCAAATATACCGGTCGAAACTGCCTAATTCGTCAATGATCTCCAGAAAGTGCCTGGCATTTGAAATACTGGCTTCAATTTTAAGCCGATTCCGGATAATTTCGGGGTTCGACATCAGTTCTTCAATTTTATCCTGACTAAACCGGGCCACTTTATGCACATCAAACCCTTCGTAAGCTTTTCTGAAAGCTTCTCGTTTCTTCAGGATAGTGAGCCAGCTCAAACCAGCCTGCATACCTTCAAGAATCAGAAACTCAAATAATTTTTGGTCATCGTGCAAAGGTTTCCCCCATTCTTCATCGTGATACCGAACCATTAATTCATTTTTTCCAGGCCATTCGCAACTGTTTTCCATCCTTGTTGTTGTTTTATTTATTTATTTTCTGATCATTACGAGAAACATGCGGTAAATACAAATTCAAAAATGAGGCTACCAGACCCTCGCGTGTTAATCAATTGAAAAATTAATTAAAAATCTGAAAAGAAAACCATTCGGGCTAAAATATTATTTTTGCTCTTCATAACTTGCGTCGGCATAAAACGGGCGAAGCCAGGATTAATTTTCAGGAA
>JBBIHV010000131.1:0-10964 GCA_037446835.1 Sunxiuqinia sp.
GTGTTCACATCGTTTGAGCAGAAAGGTGAAAAATCATCATCAGCCACCTCGCATATTCTGATCGGTGCGATTCGGTGGGATACTTGGGCACGACGGGCCTTCCCATTTTGCTACCACTGCGCCATTGGTGTTGGCCAGATGGCCGATAAAATTCAAAAGCCCGGCCAGATATTGGGAATTAAGGTGGTGAAGGTTTGCCAGAAGGGCGATGGGCAGTCTCAGTGTTCAGTCTCAGTCTCAGTTTGTTTGGGGGTCGAAAGGCGAACTCACTTAAAATATGAATTTCCAGAGAAGAAATTTATCCCTGCCTTGCCCGGCAGGCGGGCGTTGCAGTTCGCGAAAATGAACGGATTTTAAAAGGCGCAATTATTCCTTTCCGATTTCCCCGGGGCGTTCATTTTATCTCTATTTTCGCACTGTCAAAAAAAAAACTTTAATCGAACAAACACTTCCTGGCAGATACTGTCCGGAACAGCGGATTAAACGCTCGGGCTTTCAGGAAGTCCAAAGAATCAGTCAGGTTAAGGTGAAAATTTTCAGAAAAAGAACGATGCCAGGGAATCAGTTTTCAAAAACAATCGACGGATTTAAAAGTACGTTCCGTTCGCTCAATTATCGAAATTACCGGCTTTTCTTTTATGGGCAAAGCATCTCGCTGATCGGTACCTGGATACAGCGGATTACCACGCCCTGGCTGGTTTACCACCTCACCAATTCGGCATTTCTGCTCGGGCTGGTTGGTTTTGCCGGACAAATCCCCACTTTTTTAATTGCACCGTTTGCCGGTGTACTGACCGACCGATGGAACCGCTATCACCTTCTGATCATCACACAGATAGCCGCTATGGCCCAGGCTTTTATCCTCGCTTTTCTATACCTTAACGGAACCATTGAAGTGTGGCACATTGTGGTATTGAGCGTGTTCCTGGGCATTGTCAACGCGTTCGATGTTCCGGCGCGGCAGTCGTTTGTTGTTGAAATGGTTGAAAAAAAGGAAGACCTGGCCAATGCTATCGCACTGAACTCGTCGATGGTGAACGGCGCCCGGCTGCTGGGGCCATCAATTGCCGGAATGTTAATTGCCTTTACCGGCGAAGGCGTTTGTTTTTTGCTGAACGGTGTAAGTTACCTGTTTGTTATCGCTTCGCTGATGATGATGAAAATTTCGCCGCGGACAATCAGCCAAAAAAGCAAACGGGTTATGAAAGAATTAAAAGAAGGGTTCAGCTATACCTTTGGGTTTGCACCCATCAGGTACATCATTTTGTTGCTGGCGCTGGTTAGCCTGATGGGAATGCCTTACACCGTACTGATGCCTGTTTTTGCCAAGGAAGTCCTTCACGGAGGTTCGCACACTTTTGGGTTCCTGATGGGCGCTTCGGGCCTTGGGGCCTTGCTCGGCGCACTCTACCTGGCTTCGCGCAAAAATGTACTTGGCCTCGACAAACTTATTCCATTGGCTGCCGGAACTTTTGGGCTGGGGCTGATTGCCTTTTCCTTTTCGCGGTATTTCGCACTTTCGATGGGCCTGATGGTCTTTACCGGACTGGGCATGATGTTGCAGATGGCCACTAGCAACACCATTATACAAACAATCGTTGAGGATGACAAACGTGGACGGGTGATGAGTTTTTACACCATGGCTTTTATGGGGACTGCCCCGTTTGGCAGTTTCCTGGCCGGCAGTCTGGCCAGTAGTCTGGGTGCGCCGAATACCCTGGTTGTGGGAGGTGTCTCGTGTATTTTAGGAGCCTTGTATTTTTCCCACAAGCTTCCGCGCCTGAAGGAAGCCATTCGTCCGGTTTATATCAAAATGGGGATCATCGCCGAAGCTGCATCAATTCCCGGAACCCGGCCGGGAGACAATTAGTCTTTTGCTGATTCCGGTTCCGGATAGTTTTTCCCCGCTTGATTTGAAACAGGTGAGCGAACTGAAATAATTGATGACGTGAAGTTTGTTCGTCAACTGCTGATATCCATCGAGAAAGAACGTGCCATCGACACTGAAAACTTCTGGTGAAACATTTAACGAAGGGGAAAATGAATCGGATTGACGCCGCGGTTGTTATTTTTCGGCGACAGCAGTCTGATGGCAGCGAAGTTGATCGTTGTGTGAAGAAATCAGTCACAGACGATTTTTGTTCTGAAATTGCCGCAGTAATTCGTTAACTTGAAGGCAATTTCATAATCCTGAAAAGTATGACTGATTTATTGACATACTCGCTGACGGTTTTCACCGGTTTTTTTGCGGTAATGAATCCGATTGCCAACACCCCAATCTTTCTGGGTCTCGTTGAGGGAGAAAGCGAAGCTGCCAAACGAAAAATTGCCAAAACCGCGTCGCTCACAGCGTTCCTCATTGTCACCTCATTCGTTATTCTTGGGAAATACATTTTTCAGCTTTTCGGGATCACCATTCCGGCATTTAAAATTACCGGAGGAATCCTCATTTTTTACATCGGATTCGAAATGCTGATGTCGAAAAAGTCGAAAGTGCACGACCCGGAAAGCAAAGAAGAAGACAGCGGCATTGCGATCTCGCCGCTGGCCATTCCCATTCTGGCCGGACCCGGAACTATTGTGACCGCCATGAATTTTGTAACCGTTTTTCGCCATGATGTACCAGTTTATCGCCGGAAAAGGAAGCCGCGATCCGGAAGGCGACATGATGATAATCAGCGCAATGCTCGAAGGAGCGATGCTGTATGCCGTGGTGGCATCCGACATTTTTCCGCACGATAAAATGAAAGAAAAAATAATTGACGGAATTTTCCGGATCATCCGGTCCGGAAGTAATAAATAGACGACAATGAAAGCAAAATTACTAACCCTTTTACTAATGATTTTCGCTGTTTCAGCCCTTGCACAGGAAGTTGACATTGATAAAATCGTCCGCGAATCGGACCAGAAATTTCGCGGAACATCGAGCGAAGGAACATTGACCATGACCATCCAGCGCCCGACCTGGTCGCGCAGCATTTCAATGAAAAGCTGGTCGCTCGGAACCGAATATTCGTTGATTTATGTGACCGCACCGGCTCAGGAAAAAGGCCAGGTTTTCCTGAAGCGTGGAAACGAAATGTGGAACTGGGTTCCATCCATCGAACGCATGATTAAAATTCCGCCATCAATGATGATGCAGTCGTGGATGGGATCGGATTTTACGAACGATGATCTGGTTCGCGAATCGTCAATCGTGAAAGATTATGACCACAAGCTGGTCGGCGAAGAAACCATCGACAATTACCCGTGCTACAAGGTTGAACTGATTCCCCACCCCGATGCCCCGGTGGTTTGGGGGAAAGTACTGATGTGGATCACTAAAACAGATTACCTTTGGCTGAAAGGCGAATACTACGACGAGGACGGAGCGCTCATCAATACCGAGATTTTGAGCGACGTGAAAAAGATGGACGACCGTGTGATTCCGACGCACATGGAAATGATTCCGGCTGACAAAAAAGGACAGAAAACCATCATGGTTTTTGAAAACACGAAGTTTAACGTGCCACTGAAAGAAGACTTTTTCTCGATTCAGAATATGAGAAGGATAAAATAACGGCCCCACCCCAGCCCTCCCCAGAGGGGAGGGAGTTATGAACTCTTTGAATTAACGGATATGAAACAAGAAACATCAAAACATAGCGGCGCACCAACTCCCCTCCCTCGGAGGGGCCGGGGGAGGCTCTTTGATTTAACAAACTTGACACTCGCCTGGCGCAACATCTGGCGTAACAAACGCCGGACGCTGATTACGGTGGCTTCCATTTTTTTCGGGGTGCTGCTAAGCTCGTTCATGACTTCGATGCAGGAAGGAACCTACTCGAAAATGATCGACAATGTTGTGGGTTTTTACTCCGGATATATCCAGATTCACCACCCGGAGTATTGGGACAACAAAACCATCGATTACACCTTTGCGCCAAACGACACACTCAAAAAAGTCATCTCCGAAATGCCCGCAGTCACGTCGTATGTTCCTCGGCTCGAGTCGTTTTCGCTGATGTCGTATAAAAACAACACGAAAGGCGCCGCCCTCATCGGCATCGATCCGGAGAAGGAAACCAAAATGACCAATCTGGCGCACTGGATCGTGAAAGGAGAATATTTAAAACCCGGCGATAAAGGCATTTTGCTGGCGGTCAATCTGGCTAGAAACCTCGATGTGGACGTTGGCGACACGCTGGTGCTCATGAGTCAGGGATATCACGGTGCAACGGCAGCGGCTTTGTTCCCGGTGCGTGGAATTCTGAAATTTCCGGCGCCAACCATGAACAACCTCGGCGGCTACATTGACCTTCAGGCAGCCCAGGACTTTTTCTCGGTGCCTGGAAAAATTACTTCGCTGGTGCTGATGGTGAACGACTATTCGAACGTTTATCCGGCGAAAAATCACCTCGTGTCGAAACTGGGGAAGAAATATGAGATCATGACCTGGGACGAAATGGACCCGGTGACCAAAAATATGATCGAAGCCGACCGCTCCGGCGCTTACATCACCAAAGGTATTTTGTATGTGCTGGTCGGTTTCGGAATTTTCAGCACGGTCATCATGATGCTGGCCGAGCGCCGCAAGGAAATGGGCATCATGGTGGCCATCGGGATGCAAAAAAGCCGGCTGAGCAAAATCCTGTTTTACGAAACAACGTTGCTCGGATTGGTTGGTGTGATTGCCGGTTTTGTGGTGGCTTTTCCGCTCATTCTGTACCTCGTTTATCACCCGATTCCGATTACCGGCGAAGCAGCCAAGGCCTACGAGCAGTTCGGGTTCGAGGCCGTCATGTTTTTCTCGGCCAAATGGTTCATTTTTGCCCGGCAACTGGTCATCGTGTTTGTTCTCACCATGTTGGTTTATCTGTATCCGCTGGTTAAAACCCTCAACCTGAAATTGACAAAAGCGCTTCATGCCTAACTTTTAAAATCGAAAATCATGTTAATCGCAGTTGCCTGGAGAAACATCTGGAGAAGCAAAACCCGCAGTCTGGTTATTCTGGTGGCCATTTGTCTCGGACTCGCTTCCGGAATCTTTTACATGGGTTTTTATAAGGGGATGGTCGATCAGCGGATCAATTCGGCCATCAAAACCGAAGCATCGCACATCCAGATTCACCACAAGGAATACCTGAATAATCCGGATAAAAAATTCGTGATCGAAAATACCGATTCGGTCATTCAGGTCATCAAATCGGTATCCGGCGTTGAAGCCACGAGTATTCGTGATATTGTCAACACCATGATTCAGTCGCCGACGACCGGTGCCGGGGTAAAAGTTACCGGCATTGTTCCTGACGAGGAAAAACAAGTGACCAACCTTTATGCAAAAGTTTCAGAAGGCACGTATTTCGACAGTGAAATGCGCAACCCGATTGTCATCGGACGAAAACTGGCCGAAAAGCTAAAAGTGAAGCTGAAATCGAAAGTGGTGATTACGCTTCAGGATATGCAGGGGAACATGACCGGCGCGGCTTTCAAGGTGGAAGGGATCTTCGAAACCTCGAATACAGCTTTCGATGAATCCGTTGTTTTTGTCCGGAAAAGCGACCTGAGCCGTGTGATGCTGATGAACGCCAATGCATGCCACGAAATTGCCGTTTTGCTCAGCAACAATGAAGAATTGGCCCGGGTTGACCAAACGCTGAAAGATAAATTACCAACGCTGGATGTAAAAACCTGGCGCGAAATTATGCCTGAAGTCAGTTTGGTTGAAAGCAGTTTTGGCCTGACGATGGTCATTTTCATGGGCATCATTTTGCTGGCCTTGCTGTTCGGAATTGTTAATACGATGCTGATGGCTGTGCTTGAGCGAACCAAGGAGCTCGGTATGCTGATGGCGATCGGGATGAACAAAATCCGGGTTTTCATGATGATTCTGCTCGAAACCGTGATGCTTTCGTTGTTTGGCGGCGCTTGCGGAATCGTGCTTGGCTGGCTGCTGAACCTGTATTTTGGCGTGAAAGGAATCGATCTCGGAGCGTGGGCTACAGCCTACAAGTCGATGGGATTCGACACGCTGGTTTACACGAAACTGCCACTGTCGGTATCGATGGAAATTGCCGTGATGGTGATTGTAACCGGAATTCTGGCGTCAATTTATCCGGCACTGAAAGCGCTGAAACTGAAACCGGCTGAGGCCGTGCGGATTGATATGTAAAAACAATTTCAAATTTCAGGTTTCAAATTTCAAGTTGGAAACGAAGGAATTGAAATTTAACCAAATAACGTTATACGATATGCCCACAATTGAACGCTTTGAGATTTAAAAGTCTGGCAATTGGCGAGAGAACTTTGCAGAGAGATTCACAATCTAACTTTGAAGGAGTTATTTTCGAAAGATTTCAGACTTGTCGGACAAATTAAAGGTGCATCCGGCTCAATCATGGATAATATTGCTGAAGGTTTTGAACGGGATGGTAATAAGGAATTTGTTCAGTTTCTCTTCATTTCAAAAGGCTCCTGCGGCGAAGTGCGATCTCAGCTATATCGAGCGATGGATTGTCATTACATTTCTCAGGAAGAATTTGATTTGGCTTATGAAAAAGCACTTGAATGCAGCAAAATGCTAAAAGGATTTATCGGCTACCTGAAAGATTCAGAAATAAAGGGTACCAAATTCAAATAAAAAACTTCTCTTGTGAATGCTTGAAATTTGAAATTTTAAACTTGAAACTCTTATACCATGAACGTCATAGAAGTTAAAAACCTGAAAAAAATTTACAACAGTTCGGAAGTAAAGGTTAACGCGTTGAACGGCATCGATCTGAACATCGAAGAAGGTGAATTTACGGCCATCGTCGGACCGTCGGGTTCAGGAAAAACTACTTTTTTAAATATGCTTGGCGGGCTCGATTCGCCCACAGAAGGTGAAATTTCGATTGGTAAAACCGACATCCAGCACCTGTCGTCAACGCAACTGATCGACTTCCGGCTGCACAACATCGGGTTCGTTTTTCAGGCCTACAACCTGATTCCGGTGCTGACGGCCATCGAAAACGTGGAGTTTATCATGCAGATGCAGGGCGTTGCAAAAGGCGAACGGCTTCAGCGGGCAAAGGAACTGCTGACACAGGTTGGGCTTGGCGACCGGGTGAACAGCCGGCCGTCGAAGCTGTCGGGCGGGCAGCAGCAGCGTGTGGCGGTAGCGCGCGCACTGGCTTCGAAACCGAAATTCGTGCTGGCCGACGAACCAACCGCCAACCTCGACTCAAAATCGACCGAAAATCTGCTCGACATCATGGAAGAGCTGAACCGCAAGGAAAACATCACGTTTGTTTTCAGCACACACGACCAGCGTGTGGTGAACAAAGCCAGGCGAGTGCTGACGCTCGAAGACGGAAAGATCATCAGCGACGAACGAAAATAAACCCGCTTTCCGTTCCCCGATGAGGCGAAATGGCGATGGGGCGAAACCGAAAATCAAAACCCGTAACCCGTAACTCGCAACAGAAAATGAAAAAACTGAACTATCTCAAATTATCCGGAATCCTGCTCCTGGCGACTTTCAGCGGTTTTGCGCAGAACAGCACCGTCAGTCTCGACGGCTATGTAAAGGATTTGTACATGTTTTATTCGGCGCCGGCTCCCATTCCGGGAACGGACATCCGGTATCTTTCAACCGATATCATTCACAACCGGCTGAACTTTAAATGGTACACCAGCAAAAAAATCACGACCGTGGTCGAAATGCGGAACCGACTGTTCTTCGGTAACCTGGTTAAAGATTTTCCGGCGTACCAGTCGAGCATCAATGTTGACAACGGGCTTGTTGATATGTCGTGGATCTCCGCACAGGGTACCGGCTGGTTCCTGCATTCGATTGTCGATCGGGCTTACGTGGATTATTCATCGGGCAAGTGGGAAGTGCGGGCCGGGCGGCAACGGGTGAACTGGGGCGTGAACCTGGTGTGGAACCCGAACGACATTTTCAACACGTTTTCGTATTTCGATTTCGACTACGAGGAACGCCCCGGAACCGACGCAATCCGCGCGATATATTATCCCGGAACAACCTCTTCGGCCGAACTGGTTTACAAACCCGCGCACGACAGTGTTCCGCAGTCGCTGGCCGGATTGTACCATTTCACGAAATGGAATTACGACTTTCAGTTCCTGACCGGGCAGGCCGGCGACGACTGGGTTTTTGGCGGCGGCTGGTCGGGCGACATTTCCGGTGCCGGTTTCCGGGGCGAAATCTCGCATTTCGAACCGCTGAAAAGTTTCTCGAAACGGGTGACCGTGGCTTCAGTTTCGGCCGATTACACGTTTAAAAACAGCCTGTACATCCAAAGCAGTGTTTTATATACCAGCAACGGAACCACCGGAAAAGCCGGCGGCATGGATTTGTTGCTGAACCCGCAATTATCCGCCAAGCAATTGTCGCTGGCACGCTGGTCGCTGTTCGGGCAGGTATCGAAACCCATTACGCCGCTGTTTACCGGAAGCGTTTCCGGAATCGTGAATCCCTCGGATGGCTCGTGGTATTTCGGACCGGCAGTCACTTATTCGCTCTCGAATAATCTTGAGTTGATGCTTACCGGGCAGCTCTTCTTTGGCGCATCCGGAACCGAGTTCGGCGATGTGGGCGAACTCGCCTTTGGCCGGTTGAAATGGAGCTTCTAGTTCTTCTGCGTCCGCGAAGTACAACTGAAGGCGAGGGTGAAAAAGCAAGTCCCGATATTTTTAAACGAAGTCCCGTTCTCGTTTAAAAAAGTCCCGATGTCGATTTGCCCATTTTGCAGCTAACTTGATGAGAATTCTTGTTTGTCAATGAATTGGCAATTTTCGAGTTCCGATTTGTGTACTACAGATTTTTTCTTTTTGAAGGGTGCGTATTTGTATTTCAGGGCATCGTAAAGCCTTCTCACCTGTGGGTTTGGCTCTGAACACCGACGTATGCAGATGACTTCATCCTGGATGTTTTGAGCCAAAGTGGTCACTGCTTTTTGTGTGTTCATGATCCTGACAATCTCACGCCATCCACTGTGAATATCTTCTTTCTTTAGCTGATGACGAACAGTGTTTACTACCCAGTAGGCAAGCAACCCCAGGTGTAGGTGAGCCATGGTGCTTTCATCGTTTTTGTGGTAGATTGGTCTCAAATCAAGATCGGTTTTAAGTACCCTGAAAGTAGCTTCAATCTCACGAATGGTGTTGTAAAATTGCCAGAGATCTTCTTCCGAATTGGCATCCAACGATGTTCGCAGAAAGTAAACACCACTTCGGGCATTGATATCAACGTCCTGTTTTACTGCCCATTTGATGGACGTTACCACCCGTTTTTTTCTTGAACCGCTTCAGCTCCCTTGTTCTTCCGTTTGGTTTTAAGGTATTCTTTCACTTCAAGTTCTATGTCAAAATACCGGTGAATCGACGGGTATTTTTGCTTTAACCGCCCGATGCGTTCATGAACTTTATCCTCTTGTTTTATACCACTTTTTTTTGTCAAACTGTCGGCTATTTTTTGCATCCCGCCTTCAAAGCCCAAGCGGAAAAGCTCGTTCATCGAACGTTCTTTCAGCTCTTTTGTGAGGCTTTCTACTTTGAGGTAATAATCCGTATTGCGGTCCGATTTTACATGACAGAGTTCTATCTTTTGTTTTTTATTGTCGGTAACCGTTACGGAGGTTGCCCCTGCCTCTATCGTATAGTTTTTTAAGCTCGAACGGCTAACACACAGGTAATCATAGCCTTTTCCCACAATCACCTCCAGGTTTTCTTCGGTAGCAATTCCGGCATCAATGACAACAAGTGCTTTCATGGCTGACGATGAGGTCTTGACCCGCAGTTTATCGATCATCCCTCCCAATGTTTTGGAATCGGCCATGTTCCCTTCCATAATTGACGAGTACTTGATAAACCCTTCGGGATTGACCACCAAGGCCAGTACTACCAATTTGGCATCGCTGCGTTTCTCCTTGCTCCGGCCATGCCTGGCCAGTTTGCTGCCCTGTTTTCGGCCTTCAAAATAGGTGTTTGTCAGGTCATAAAGCATAATCCGATCCTGGATATCAAACAGTTCGTTTGTGCGAACCGACAGGTGTTGTTCAAGCGCTTCTTTTTCGGAATACAGTTTTTTCGAAATGCGGTAGAGTTGGTCTTTGGTAATCTTTTCCACATCATATCCTGTTACCTCGCATACCGATGAGTTTTCACGTATCCATCGGGTGGTTTCAAACTCCGATGCCGGGTAAACGGCCCGGCTGATGACATGACTTTGGGCCAGTTTTATGTCGTCTTCGCTCCAGCCCCGACGATCTAAAAAAGCTGCGATTTGCAACTGGTTAATGGCCTGGAATGATAACCATTCTGCCCCTACCTCGCGGACATCTTTATTGTGGATGCTATTAATATCTATGATTTGTAGGTCTTTACCACCGATTTGTGTTTTCTTTTCTTGTTTTTCAATATAAACATCGATCCGCTTTTCGCAGACCATCCGTTGATAAAACCGATCCACATACCGGATCACTGTTGCATCGTCGGTATATGGCAACTCGAATAAGGTATTGTTGAAATTATTGACCTTTGAAGTAAGTATTTTCTGGATCAGGTTGAGTTGGTCGGTGTTCAATTCATCCAGATAACCGGCATTCAAAATGGTGCGATGGCAAACCCTGTCGCATTGGTTGCGATAGCTCTCCACTAAACGGTAATAACCAGAATAGACTCCCGTTTCGGGATTGGTGCGCATGGATACTTTGAAATACATACCCCAAAGAAAATACGTAAATCATTGAAAACCAATACCCCTTGTGTACTACAAATGAAAGTTGCAAAATTATGAATACTGAATATTGGCACTTTACAAAACAAAGGCTCGGAAAATGCGCGCTTTACAGGTAGAAAAACTTGATTTTAACCCAATTTTTCTCTGTTTTTATGCTTTTTGCTGCAAGATGGGTTAAAGTTATATCAGGTAACTGATTCTGAGAAATTTTAATTCAGAACTGAAACTGGCTTTTCATAAT
>JBBIHV010000132.1:0-4487 GCA_037446835.1 Sunxiuqinia sp.
CCTCGAAAGTAGCTTTCTTATTGATTGTTGCCGGAAAAACATGAACGATGAGCGGGTATTCCGGATGCTGCCCAATGAATTGTTCTACCGGCATCATTGGAACAATGGAACCCACCTTCACAAATATCGGCGTAGTTTCGAGCGAAACCGGGTAATCGATCCATTGTTTGCCCGGATAACTGGTTTGCGGATGATTGAAATCGGTCCAATCACCTTCAGGCAAATACACTTTTTTCGACGCGGCGCCTTCTTCAACCACCGGAGCCACCAGCAATTCACGGCCAAACAGAAATTCCGAATTTAGGTTTGCCGTCTCCGCATCGTCGGGATATTCCAGCATCAGGGCGCGCATCAGCGGCAAACCCGAATCGTGCGCCTGTCGGGCATAGGTATAAATATATGGGAACAGGCGGTACTTCAGCTCAATGGCTTTTTTGCAGTCGGCTTCGGCTTCTGCCCCAAATAACCACGGTTCCACGGCATTGTTGCCCTCGTGGTGAATGCGGCTCAGCGGATTGAACGCGCCAAACTGCAACCAACGAACGTACAACTCGCTCATGGCATCGTAATCTTTGATGTCGCCGCAATAGCCCGAAATGTCGCAACTCCAGAACGGGATGCCACACATTCCGGCAGAAAGGGCCACAGGAATCTGCGCTTCCAGCTTCTTCCAGCCTTCCAGCACATTGTCGCCGTTTCCGGTGTCGCCCGACCAGCCAAACGTGTAGCGCTGCATTCCGGCAAAACCGGCCCGTGTCATCTGAAAAATGCGTTGATTTGGGTTGCGTTTTTCAAACTGTTCAGTCACCACTTTGTCCCAGGTCAGGCCGTAAACATTGTGAATTTCGGCGTGCATGCCAAGGAAGTGTTTCATGAAGAGGCGATCGGCGCTTTCCTCATTGCACCAGGCCGGTTCGCCCATGTCGGTCCAGAAACCGCGCACACCGTCGTCCAGCACTTTTTGCTGATATTTTCCCCACCAGTCGGCCACTTTCGGATTCGTGAAGTCAACCACGCCGCAGGTACCGCCCCACGGCCAGGGCATGTCGTACGATTTTCCGGTGCGGACATCTTTGGTGAAATAGCCCAGCGAATCGGCTTCCTGCCACTGCGCCCTGGCGTTGGGTGTTTCGCCGGAATGCCAGTCGGTCGAATTGCCTTTCGAGACCACCGGATCCTGCGAGACGATGATTTTGAAGCCCATTTTCGCCAGATCGGAAACCATCACTTTGGGATTCTGATAGGCTTCCGGATTCCACTCAAAATTCTGAAGGTGCTGAGTCCAGCCAATATCCTGATAAATGATGTCGCAGGGAATTTGATGCTCGCGGTAGCCGGTGGCAATTTCGCGGGTCAGTTTTTCATTGGTGAGCATCCCGCGGCACTGCGCAAACCCCAGCGCCCAGGCCGGCGGCATAATCGGATGGCCGGTCAGGTCCATGTAGCGGCTGATCATTTGTTTGTACGACGGGCCATAAATGAAATAATAAATCATTTCGCCTCCGGGCGTCGAAAACGAGTAGGAATCCGGAGAACCGGCGCCAAATTCATATTCGGTTTTGAAGGTGTTGTCGAAGAAAATCGCGTACCCGGCGCTGCTCATGAAAAACGGAATGCTTTTGTACAGCGGATCCTGGTTGACTTCATAACAGGGATTGTCGCTGTTCCACATTTTAAAGCGGCTTCCAACCCGGTCGATTGGGCCATTTTTTTCGCCGAGTCCGTATATTTTTTCTCCGGAACGAAGGGTTTTGAAACTTGCCATTTTTGCGGAATCTTTTTCGAACCCGCGGTTCTGATAATCTTCCATCAGCAATTTCTGAAACTTATCGAAAACACGGAGGTGGAAAGGTGTTTTGTCGATTCGCACAATCAGGTCGCCGGTATAGATTTCGTAGCTCCCGGACTGCTCCGAAAGGTTCAGTTTTTGCGATTTGTCGCCTTTTTTAATCACCGCAAACGATTCGTTTTTTCTCCGGAAATTATCCTGACTATACCAGATTTTCAGGATGCCGGAATCGACCAGTTCGAGTTGAACTTTGATGTTGTTTTGACAGGTAAATACAGCCTTATTCTCCTGAACAACAGCCGAAGTACAATTTCCGGGAGTGATTTCAGACCCGGAATTTTGAGCTAAAAGAGAGCCAGCCGACAGGGCCAGACCTATCAGAAATGCAAGTATTTTTTTCATCAGTAAGTAATGTTTTGTATTAAATTACAATTTTCAATATCAGCGGATCAGGGATCACGGGAAGCTGCAAATATCTCTTCAAATTTATTGTTGTGTTGTAGAACAAAACCGATGATATTCAACTACCTTTTCCTTCTCTTCCGGACTTAATTCTTTTAACAGGATTACTTTTTCTCTAAAGGGCAAAGATTCAATTTGTTTGAAAGGGCAACCTTGTTTTCTATGCAAAGCCGGGCAAGCGTATAGCATTCCATAGATTATTATCTCCGTTTCCATAAACTATTTTTTTGCACGCATATCATGGGCCGATAGTTTGAAAAACCAATTCAATATTCCACCACAATCATATCCCAGTATTTCAGTTCCGGAAGGACAAAGCTGACCTTGTTGCCGATTTGAATAAAATTGAGCGACCGGGAAGCACCCCCAATAAAATCTGGTGAGGCCGTCCAGATTTTTTTAACTGAAGCATTGCTGGTAAAGGTCAATTGCGCATCTTTTACAATGACCGGAGCTGGCTGAATGCCCTGATTGTCGCGCCAGTTCTGCGTTTTCGCGTTGGTGAAGTTAATCAGGTGAATCACCTGCGCTCCTGAAACTTCTTTTCCGAAAACGGCCACTGCTCCCTGATAAGCCGGCCATTCGGCAATTTTCATTTTCCCGTCATCTGATGCCAGCGAAACCGAGTTGAATGAACCTCCGTCGCGAAGCAGATTTTCGTACGCCACCAGAAAATCGTAGTAATCCGGCAATGCGCTTTTCAGGTCGTCCCTCATGCTCAGATTGTCGTTCGGGAAATATTCCTTGCCCAGCATGTGCTCGCCCAATTCGAGGTGTGCACCGCCAAAGGCAAAGATTACCGCATCGGTCATCAGCACCGAAGGTGTGTTGAAATAGCCTTTGTTATTCGCCAGGTCGTAATTCATGTACGCTGCCAGAACTGTACTTTTCGTATTGTTGCACAGCGTATTATTTTGTTTAATGATATTGCTCAAATCGTTATAGCTGTCGGAAGGACTCCATACTTCGGTATATAAGAAATCGCTTGCCGAAGCCGCAATTCCCTGCTGTCCATACTGATTCACTGCGTTCATAACCACATCCTTTCCAGGCTCATCGGCTTTAATGGCTTTGATAAACGGTTCGTACGTTTTAGACAAATCAAGGTACGTTCCGTCGTATTTGTAGCGCGCACCCCGGTCGCCCAGCTGGTCCATGTGATAGCCGTCGAAAGCCAGGTATTTATACACATTTTTCGTTTCATTTTTCATATAATCCTGCCAGCCTGAATTTGAAGGATCGAGCAAAAACAAACTACTCAGAAAGGGTGATGGAAGTGTGAAAATATCACGGTTCGTATGCGTATTGTCTGTAAAAATGTACCATTCTTTATTCACACCATCTGCTTCCGCATTCTCCCAGGCTCCATACACCAGGTCGTAAAACATGGCCTTCATGTTGTACTTATGAGCACTGCCAATGTATTTTTCTACAGTACTGAAATACGTATCTCTGTTCGCAATATCTTTCCAGGTTGCAGCAGGAACAGAACCGCTCACTGGCAGTGGTTTATGATGTTTATTTTGCCAGTCGTAAAACTGAAGCCCGTTGATGTGATACCGGTTCAGATTGCTGATCACGCCATTCATTTCATCGTCCGAAATCAGGCCGAACTTCGATAAGAAGCCGTATCTCGGAAACTTTTTCCAGTCGGATGAAACATCGATCCCGATGGTTGCATAAATCGTTTCGGCACCGTTGACCGTTGAATAAACTTCAGCCAGATAGCCTGTGTAATCGGTTGCAGGAGCCGTCCATTTCCAGGTCGGACCAGTCACCGGAACTTCAGAAAGAACCGTGTTAAAATGTTTGTAGCGCACTTTTGCTGAAGCCGGAAGTGAGGTATTATCGATTGTGAACGTCACTTCATCGCCCGATTTGTACGCGGCTTTATCGGTGGCAATCGTCACATTAGAGTATGACGAAGTTGCCGTATTTGCCGGAATTTGAGGTTCGGTGCCCGACCCCGCACCATTTCCGGATACACTGCAGCCACAGCTGGCAAACACAGCGAATACAATAAATAATGTTCTTCCTAAACTCATCTTTTCTCTTTTTCTTTCGGTTCTTGAACTTTGGGCTAAAGCCCTCGGGTTTTGAAGCTTCGTGTCCGTTGGCTAAAGCCAACGGCAATTCATAATAGTATCATTTCGCTTCAACTCCTAAAAACAATTGCCTATTCTCTTACCATACTATCCTTTTCAAGTGCCAACTAAAGTCAACGGCAATTGATAAC
>JBBIHV010000132.1:4587-10640 GCA_037446835.1 Sunxiuqinia sp.
GTAAAATAAGGGCTGCCCTGAAACTACAAGGCAACCCTTATACTTTTTAGTTAGTTACTTCTTCACGAAACTCATCATCAACGTTTCCACGTTTGCGGTAATCACATAGTTTCCGTCGGCGGTGATGTTCCATTTGTTGTCGTCGGAAGCGCCTCCTTTATGACGGTACATGTGTGTATCGTCCACCCGCATGTACATATCCTGACCCCAACTTGAATCGCGGTTCACCGGGAATTTGAATTCGCCGGCGACCATCGGTCCTGTGTAGGTGAAAATACATCCGTCGGTAGCGTCTTCGGTCATTTCAACGGCTTTGTCGATGCTCCATCCGATTGGCGTTGCGCTTCCGACCATGTATAATTTCAGGCGATCCATGGTAATGGTGTTGTCCAGTAAATTCAGGGTGATGGTATAATAACCTTTCTTCGCGATGCTCCATTTGTTGTCGTCCGAAGCCCCGCCTTTGTGCAGGTACATGTGCGTATCGTCCACTTTCATGTACATATCCTGACCCCAGTCCGTATTTCGGTTTACCGGGAATTTGAAATCCCCTTTTTGCATCACGCCGGAATAGGTGAAAATATACGGATTGTCAGCATTCTGAACCAGCGGTGTGGCGTTGCCAATGTCCCAGCCATTTGGCGTAGCGTCGCCTACCATGTAAATGGTGCTGTAAGGAGGCAGATCCATTTTTACGGTAGTTACTGTCAGATCGAGCAGACTAACGGTTACCTTGTAAACGGCAGTTTCCGAAACAGTAATCAGATTATCGGGCTGTGAATCCTGATCGCGGTAAACCAGGTGCGAATCGTCGGCGCCCTTGTTGTACGACGGAAGCAATTGTCCCTGGGTGGTGATAAATTTCAGTCCACCGGCATTCAGGCTGCCGAGGTAGGTAAACACGGTTGGGTCGCTGGCTGAAGGAGTCATGGCTATGGCTTTATCGGCATTCGATCCATTCGGAGAAGCAAGTCCGAATAAATACAGCGTAGTACTGACCGGCTGGTAAGGAGTCAGTGTAAATGAATAGGAAGAAGTGACTTCATTCGTTTCAGGAGTTGTAGAAATGGTGGCCGTTACACGAGCCTCGAACTGGGTGGCCGTGTTTGGTGCGACATGCCAGAAATTCAACAGGTAATTATTCAGGTCCAATCCTGAAAGGCTTTTTGCATAGACGGCCTTTCCCAGGTCGAAACTCACCGGATTGGCAAAATTGTTTCCTTTTTTATCCATCTGAAGGAGATAAGAAATAGAAGCCCCGGTTCCCTGATTGCTTCCGGTGGTCCAGGAAAAATTGAGAGCCTCATTGGCTGCCTGTTTCTCAGTCAGAACTACCTCGCTTTTGGTGGCGGTCAGTGTGAGAGGGCCAGCCAGCGGAATGTTGAATTCTTCGTTCTGCTGGCAGGAGGACATCAGCAAAAGCAGGAAGGCAGACAACCATAAAAATGCGTTGTATTTTTGTCCGGCATTTTTCCTGAAAATGCCTGTGGTATTTGGATTTTTCATTTTTTCAAAATTTTATTGACGTTATAAACAAGGTTTAATAACCGGGATTTTGCGTCAGGTTCGGATTGGAATCCCGCTCTTTCTGAGGAATGGGCAGTAGCAAAAACTTCGAACTGATATTCGATTTTCCAATTGATTTCAGGAAGTCGATCGCATATTGCCCGTTGTTGACGCGGATCAGATCGAACCAGCGCTGTCCTTCGAAAGCCAGTTCCATCCGGCGTTCGTGCAACACTTTTTCGCGGAATGCATCTTTCGTCAATCCGCTTATGTTGCCCAAACCGGCACGTGCGCGGACTTCATTTAGCGGGGCGGCGGCTTCGGTGGTCTTGCCCAGTTCATTTAAGGCTTCCGCCTTCATTAGCAACACATCGGCGTACCGTAATACCGGGAAATTGAGCGGACTGTTGTCGTAAGAAGGTACCGCCGATAAGGTCACTAAAAACTTACGGAGGTTGTATCCGGTCTGTGCATACGATTTTTTGTAGTCTTTCCCGTCGAATTTCGGACAACCTTCATACAATACCGTGACATCTTTGCGCAAATCTCCGGGTTCATACGAATCCATAAATTCCTGAGTCGGTTGATCCCATCCATAACCGGCGGCAACCAATCCCGAACCACGCGGACCGGTAAAAGCGCTGAGCCAGGATGCCTGGTTTTCATTATCCCAGAAACCATACCCGGCGTTACTTGCATACTGAATTTCGAAGAGCGATTCATTCGAATTTTCCGTTGCCGAATTAAAGTTGTCGGCGTAATTGGCGTTGAGCGAATAACCCAGTGTTTTTACCTGTTCGCACAGGTCAACTACTTTCTGCCAGTCGCCCAGAGTCAGATACACTTTGGCAAGCAAGCCTGTTGCCGATCCTTTGGAAGCCCGGCCCACATCGGCGCCCGAATATTGTTCTTTCGGAGGCAGCAAGGTGATGGCCTGGTTCAGGTCGGAAATTATCTGGTTATAAACATCTGCTTTGGCAGTTCTGAAAGGACGAAGATCGTCGCCCGGGTTAACCGGCTTCAGGGTTAACGGCACATCTCCAAAAAACCGCACCAGGATAAAATAGTATTGAGCGCGCAGAAAGTAAGCTTCGCCCAGCACTCTGTTTTTTACACTTTCGCTGATGCTCATTCCCGGAACTTTATCGAGAATGATGTTGCAGCGTAGGATTCCCGGCCACGGACCGCGCCACAAATCCAGAACTCCCTGGTTGTCGCTGGCCGTTACAAAATTGGCTTCGTCCTGCGTTTCAATTCCATCGGTTCCGCCACCGGCGCCAACAATGCTGTTTCCGGCCATAATATCGGTTGTCCACATGCGCATGTTGTAAAGTTTGGGCCACTGCAAAGGCTGGTACGCCCCGTTGATAGCCGTGATGGCATCGCTTTCGGTTTGAAAGAAATTGGCCGTATTAATGGAGTCTTCAGGAACTTTATTCAGAAATTCCTTGCTGCAGGAAGTGAACAGCGTTGCAAATGCCGCGATTATAAAATATTTATTGATTTTCATTGCAATTTAGATTTTAAAGGTTAGAATCCGAGATTTATTCCCATGCTTACAGTCCGGGTAACCGGATAAACATTGTTGTCGATGCCACTTGTACCAACTTCAGGATCGAATCCTTTGTATTTGGTGAATGTTAAGAGATTTTGTGCCGACACGTAAAATCTGGCGGAAGAGAGTTTTACCTGGTCCATTATGATTTTTGGAATGGTATAACCCAGCGTTACGTTCTTGATTCGCAGGTACGAACCGTCCTCGATGTACCGGTCGGAAGGCCGGGTATTTTTATTCGGATCGTTAAAAACGGCCCGTGGCATCACGTTGCTGGTTCCGGGACCCGTCCAGCGGTTCAGCGTTTCGGTCGTCTGGTTTTGAGCCACAGCCATCGCTTCGCTCCAGAAACGGTTGGCGTCGCAAATCTTGTTTCCGGCAACCCCCTGAAGGAAGATACTCAAGTCGAATCCTTTAAAGGCAAAACTGTTGTTCAGCGAAAAAATGAAGGTCGGGTTCGGGCTTCCCAGGTATGTCCGGTCTTTATCGTTGATCACTCCGTCGTTGTTTAAATCCTTGAAACGGATGTCTCCGGCTGAAGTCCGGTTGTTCGGATCATTTCCCGGAACCTGAACGGCGTGGCTATCCACTTCGGCCTGTGTCTGAAAGATGCCGTCGGTTTTAAATCCGTAGAAGAAATTAATCGGGTAACCCGCCTGAATCAGGGCCAGGTTTTGGTTCAGGCCGATGCTTCCGCTCGACATGGGAATGGTATCGTTAATACTTTGTACCTTATTCTGATTGTAGGAAATGTTGAATGAAGTATTCCAGGTGAGTTTCCCGGTGAGGTTTTTGGTGTTAACCGTGACTTCAACTCCTTTGTTTTCCATTTTTCCGGCATTGATCGACGGCACATATACGTCGGAATATCCGGTTGAAACCGGAACCACCATTGGCACCAGCATTTTGTCGGTTTTCTTCAGGTAAGCATCCACCGTAACATTCACACGTTGATCGAGGATGGTGGCATCGAAACCGATGTTTCCCTGTTGCTGTTCTTCCCACTGTACCAACGGATTGGGCATCACGGTTGGCACAACTGCCGAAACGATGTTGTTGTTAAAATTGTATTTTATGGTATTCAGGGCCGAAGCAAACGAATAGTTTCCAATTTCCTGGTTCCCGGTAATTCCGTACCCGACACGAAGTTTCAGGTCGTTCACAAAATGTATGTTTTTAAAGAAATCTTCTTCTGAAATGCGCCAGGCTACCGATGCTGAAGGGAAAATACCGTATTTGTTGCCTTCCCCAAAACGAGAGGAGCCATCGCGACGAACAGTGGCAGTTACCAGATATTTATCGGCAAACGAATAATTAATGCGGCCCATGTACGAAAACAACGCCCAGCTCGAAGTGCTTCCGCCCACGGCAGGCTGCTGCGTTCCGTTGTTTAGCTGCTGCGTGGCGTCGCTGGCAAAACTCTGCACCGAACCGTTCATGAAGTTGTATCGGTTTTCCTGGGCACTGGTACCGGCCATGGCAACCAAATGGTGCTTTCCAAAAGTCCGGTCGTAGGTAAATGTGTTATCCCAAACCCAGGTCAGGCTTTTATTGTACTGCTGGCCCAGATACGAATTTTCTTTTGTACTTGAATCCCAGGTATATTTCGGCGCCCAGGTGCGCGAGTCCCAGAAGTTTGCCTGAAGACCAAAGGTTGATTTGAATTTCAGGCCTTTATACAGATCCGCTTCTCCGAAAACCGATCCGATCAGGTTGTAGCCTTTCGTGGCCTGATCAACCGTTTTTGCCGCACCAACGGGATTGACAATGTCGCCATCATACATAGGCTGGGCCACCGGACCGGAATAAGTTCCGTCGGCGCGAAAAACTGGCTGTGTTGGCAAGGCCAGCATGGCATTGCGGATGCTGTAATCGCCACTTGTTTTAATGTCGTTATTCAAGGTCAGGCTATTCCCGAAGCGCAGTTTTGATGTCACGTTGCTGGTGGTATTCAACTGAAACGTAAAGCGTTTGTAACCGGTGTTGATTACAATTCCATCCTGATCGAAATAATTTCCGGAGACATAGTAATTGGTTTTTTCGCTGCTTCCGGAATACGACAAGGAATAATTCTGCATTGCAGATGTGCGGAAAAGCTCGCCCAGCCAATCGGTTCCGGCGCCCAGGCTTTGCGGGTTGGCGTAAGCCGGATTTGGCAATTGCCCGGCATTGTTTAAAATATCGTTATGGAGAGAGGCAAACTGTGAGGCATCCAGCATTTTGATCAAGCTGGTGGCCTGCTGAAGTCCGTAGGAATAATTAAAATTTACCTTCGACTGACCGCTCGCACCGTGTTTGGTCGTCACGATCACTACCCCGTTTGCTCCGCGCGATCCGTAGATTGCCGTAGCGGATGCATCTTTCAGCACCTGGAGCGATTCCACGTCGTCCATGTTCAGTTGGTTCAGGCCTGAAGAAACAGGCACTCCGTCAATCACGATCAGCGGATTGCTGTTGTTAATGGTTCCCACGCCACGGATACGAAACGTAGCATCGGTTCCGGGTACTCCTGACGAAATGACCTGCACTCCGGCAGCGCGCCCCTGCAAGGCATCGCTAATGCTGGGAACTGGCATGGATTGAATATCTTTCGTCTGCACCACCGCCACCGATCCGGTTAAATCCTTCTTTCGCTGCGTACCATATCCAACAGCCACAACCTCCTCAATTCCAACGGTTTCTTCGGCCATGGTTACATTGATGCTTGTTTGGCTTCCAACCACAATCTCCTGCGCTTTCATCCCAACGAACGAAAATACCAGGGTTGCATTTTCCGAAACGCCCGGGAGTGCGTATTTTCCTTCGGAATTGGTTATCGTTCCGATGGTTGTGCCTTTAACGACCACCGAAACGCCCGGCAAAACACCTCCCGAAGAGTCGGTAACTTTTCCGGAGACCGTTTTTTGCTGCTGAATTTCCAGCTCGCTGGTTGCCCCGTCCTTTTTCTTCAGGGCAATGTAACGGTCGATGATTTTGTATTCCAGGTCGGTCC
>JBBIHV010000133.1:0-4565 GCA_037446835.1 Sunxiuqinia sp.
CGGTTTCGTACATCAAAGGTAGGGTGGTGGACGAAGACACCGGGAAACCGGTTTGCGCCAAAGTCGAACTGATTGATCTGGGAAATACAAAATCGGTCATAAAAAGTGAGTCGTGCTGGGATAAAGGCGAGTTTTTAATGTGCCTGCCTCTTGGAAAAGAATATGTGTTTAATGTATCGAAAGAAGGCTATCTGTTTTATTCCGCAAATTTTGAGTTGAAAGAAAAGACCGACATCATTGATCCATACATACTTGACATTAAACTCAAAAAAATAAAAGTCGGTGGTTTTGTTGTTCTCCGGAATGTTTTTTATGAAACCGCGTCCTATGAATTGTTGCCCGAATCGAAAGCCGAACTCCATAAATTAATTGAGTTTTTAAACCTAAACCCAACCCTGGTGATCGAAATTGCCGGACACACTGATAATGTTGGAAGTCAGGAATACAACCAGAAACTCTCAGAAGATCGAGCCAGGGAAGTGTATAATTATCTGATAAATAATGGAATAGGTTCTGATCGGATGTTGTATGCCGGATATGGGTTTTCTAAACCGATCAGTACAAATGAGACACCGGAAGGCAGGGCCCTGAACCGGAGAACCGAATTCCGGGTTGTAAAAAAATAAAATGCTCCGAAAACATCAGGAACTCAAATCAAATATCAAAGTCGAGATTATACGGAGTTGCCTGGTAAACGTAGTAGTTGAGCCAATTGGTAAAGAACAGATTGGCATGGCCCCGCCACTGCATAACAGGTTCGCTGTCGGGATTATCGCCCGGATAATAATTCACAGGTTTCTCGATCGGTAATTTCTTCTTCAGATCGCGTTTATATTCGGTATCCAGCGTAAACCGTGAATATTCAGAGTGTCCGGTGCTGAAAAATTGTTTGCCATCTCTGGTCATAACAATATTGACTCCAGATTCTTCCGATTTGGAAACGATTGTCAGTTCAGGAACCACAACAATATCCTTTTCAAGAACTTCGGTATGTCTTGAATGGGGAACAAAATATTCGTCATCAAATCCTCTGAAAATTGGCAGGATGTCGCTCGATACCCGGTGTTTGAAAACGCCGAACATTTTCTTGCTGAGCGGATATTTCGGGACCCCGTAAAAATGATACAAACCGGCCTGTGCAGCCCAGCAAATAAACAGCGACGAGGTGACATGTTTCTTCGACCAGTCAAAAATTTCGGTCAGCTCCTTCCAATAAGTGACTTCCTCAAAAGGCAACTGTTCGACCGGAGCCCCTGTGAAAATCATGCCATCGTAATTCCGGTTTTTCAACTGATCAAATGTTTTGTAAAAGGCTTTCATGTGCAGGGCCGACGTGTTTTTCGATTCATGGCCTTTCATGCGCAAAAACTCAACTTCAACCTGAAGCGGAGAATTCGACAGCAAACGGATTAAATCGGTTTCGGTGGTGATTTTAATCGGCATCAGGTTGACAATCAATATCTTTAGCGGACGAATATCCTGGTGCGAAGCACGCGACTCGTCCATGATAAAGATGTTTTCCTTTTGCAGCAATTCGATGGCTGGCAACTTGTCGGGAACATTTATTGGCATAATTCAAATTTTTGGTAAAATCCGGAACTTCAGGATAATTCCTGAAATTCCGGAAAAGGTCATAAAATTAAACAATTTGATTCAGGGCCTGTTCAAAATCGGCAATTATGTCGTCAATGTGTTCGAGACCGACCGAAACGCGCAGGGAAGTTGGGAAAACTCCGGCTGCAAGCTGCGCTTCTTCAGAAAGCTGCTGGTGTGTGGTGGCCGATGGCTGGATAATCAGTGTTTTTGCATCGCCCACGTTGGCCAGGTGGCTGACCAGTTTCAGGTTGTCAACCAATTTGATGGCTGCTTCCTTGTCGCCTTTCACATTAAATGAAAGGACACCGCCAGCTCCGCGGGGTAAATATTTCTGAGCCAAAGCATACGACTCATTGCTTTCGAGCCCGGGATAATTCACGCTTTCAACTTTCGGGTGGCTTTCGAGCCATTTGGCAAGCGCCAGGGTGTTCTGGATATGCCGTTCCATGCGCAGCGACAGCGTTTCGAGGCCCTGAACCAACAAAAATGAGTTGAATGGACTTTGTGAGGCGCCGATGTCGCGCAGGCCTTCAACACGTGCTTTGATGATAAAGGCAATGTTTCCGAACGGACCGTCGAAATTGAAAATATCCCAGTATTTCAGGCCATGATAGCCTTCGGAAGGCTCCGTAAAACCTGGAAATTTGCCATTTCCCCAATTGAAATTTCCGGCATCGACAATTACCCCTCCAATGGTGGTACCGTGCCCGCCGATCCATTTGGTGGCCGATTCAACCACGATATTCGCGCCATGCTCAATCGGGCGGATCAGGTAGCCGCCTGCACCAAACGTGTTGTCAACAATAAACGGAATGTCGTATTTTTTGGCCAGCGCTCCGAACGCATCAAAATCGGGAATTACAAATCCCGGATTTCCGATGGATTCAAGATAAATTGCCTTGGTATTTTCGTCAATCAGTTTCTCAAAGGCTTCGATGGTGAGGTTTTCGGCCAGGCGGGCTTCAATCCCAAGTTTCTTGAAGGTGACGGTAAACTGGTTGTACGAACCGCCATACAAAAACGGTGAACTCACAAAATTATCGCCAAGTCCCATGATGTTGGTGAAGGTGAGGAACTGGGCCGAATGCCCGGAAGCCACGCCCAGCGCCGCAACTCCTCCTTCCAGCGCTGCAATCCGCTGTTCGAACACATCGGTTGTCGGGTTCATGATCCGGGTATAAATGTTCCCGAATTCCTTCAGGGCAAACAAGTTGGCCGCGTGCTCGGCATTTTTAAACACATACGACGAAGTTTGGTAAATGGGCAGGGCGCGCGACTGAGTCGCAGAATCAACCTGCTGTCCTGCATGTAATTGCAGTGTTTCGAAATGTAGTTTTCTTTCAGTCATGTTTCTATTTTTAAGGGTTAAATATTATCGTTAAAAAAAATGTTGTGAATTTCGGTGATGGCTTTCCGGGTATCTTTCCGGTCGACAATTAAATAGCTAACCAAATCGGAAGCTCCCGAACCGCTTAATAAAACATTGATTTTGTGTTTAGCCACAGCGGCAAACAATTTGGCAGAAACGCCGTGATGTTGCTGCATGCCGTGACCAACTACCGCAATAAGCGAAACCTGGTCTTCCAAAATGATTTCGCTGACCGAACTGAGCGAGAGCTGTTCGCAAATCTGCCGGGCCTTTTCAATTTCAGATTTGTTCAGGATCATATTAATGCTGACCTGCGAAGTAATAACCGACCGGATATTGATTCCGGAATGATGAAAGGCTGAAGTCACGGTAGCGAGGATTCCGGGTTTAAAACCCACTCCGGGTCCGTTCAGTTTCAAAACAGCAATGTCGTCGGTATGAACCACGCTTTTTACCACGTTTGGCGCCACAACCGACTCCGAATTGATGATGGTGGTCAGCTCTTTTCCGTTGTTAGTCAGCCGGTAAATGCGGATGGGAACATGGAGTCCGATCAGTGGCTCAACAATACGCGGGTGGATGGAAAGTTCGCTGAAATACGATAATTCAGAAGCTTCGTCATAGGTCAGCCGTGGAATGAGTTGCGAATCGGAAATGTATTTCGGATCAGCCGTTCTGAATTCCGTATCGAGTTCCCACAATTCCAGACAATCAGCGTCCAAAAGCCGCGTGATTCCGGCAGCCGAATAATCGGCCGAACGCTTGCCAAGCCGTGCCGTTTTTCCTTCGGAAGTCAGGCCATACGAGCCGGGAATCAGGTTTATTCCTTCCGGAACATTGGAATTTAAATCCTTTGATTCAGAAAATACAATGGAAGCATTTCCGTATTCGTTGGTTACTCGCAATCCAATTTCTTCCGGAAAAATTAAGTTCGATTCAATCTCCCTGGTTTTCAGGAAGGCATGAAGCAGCGCGGCACTAATCCGTTCCGAAAAACTGACGACCTGATCTTTCAGCGCGAGCGAAAAATCGCCGGTGAATTCAATGCCTTTCAGCAGATTGAACAGGTTATTCAACTCGGTTTCGAGGTTTTCTTCCGGTTTGGTTTGCCTAAAAACTTCTAATTTCAGAAGTACCTGGTCATTTATCCGACTGATAATTAAATCAGAGGTTGCAGCATTGTTAATCAGCAGTTCAATGCCTTGTTCAATAATCTGTTGTATTTCTGGAACAGCGGAAACAACTACAGCCACCTTTGTTTTGGCTCCGGTGAGGAGATTGGCACTCGCCTCCAGAACAGGTAACTTTGCTAAACTGGTTCCGCCAAATCGCACGACACAATTTGACATGATAAAATTTTAAAGTAAAAAATTGAATGAATTTAATTCGGTGGTTTTAGCCTTCAATCAACATGAAAAATCACACTGCCTGAAGGCTAGCGCATTATCATACACATCATAGAATCACTGCATCCCATCGGAAGGGAAGAAAGAGAAGAGCTGTATTTTGCAGAATGATTCATTTTTGAAAGCCTGATATTGATGAGTGCAAACATAAACAGTTTTCCAGAATAGACAAAATTATTCCGGAATTGTTCAGA
>JBBIHV010000133.1:4665-10542 GCA_037446835.1 Sunxiuqinia sp.
TCGATTTGCAATTTTCTCTCCGGTACTTCAGTTTCATCAATTTTCTGTTTTTATTTTTCTAAAACGATTCCATAAGAATATTTCGTTTTTAAAATCTCAAAATCAAAATGGATAATCATAAAAAACCAGCAAACAATGATAACCCAATTTAAAAACCAAGTCGGTAAAATGAATTATCTTCGCAAAAAAAATTACGAGCGATGATCACGAAATTACAATACGACAATTCCAATTTTCTGCTTCTGGCCGGACCGTGTGCCATCGAAGGTGAACAAATGGCCCTCGAAATTGCCGAACGCATTGTTGAAATCACGAATCGACTGCAAATCCCGTATATCTTCAAAGGTTCGTACCGAAAAGCAAACCGCTCACGGCTCGATTCGTTTGCCGGGATAGGCGATGAAAAAGCACTGAAAATACTCCGGAAAGTGAGCGAGACTTTTGATATTCCAACAGTTACCGATATTCATTCGGCTCCTGAAGCCGCCATGGCTGCCGAATACGTTGACATGCTGCAAATTCCGGCCTTCCTCTGCCGGCAAACCGACATTCTGGTGGCTGCTGCCGAAACCGGTAAAGCCGTAAATATAAAAAAAGGCCAGTTTTTGTCGGCCGAAGCCATGAAATTTGCCGTGAACAAAGTCCGTGAAAGTGGCAACAACAAGGTTTACCTGACTGAAAGAGGATCCACTTTTGGATATTACGATCTGATTGTTGACTATCGCGGAATCCCTGAAATGCAACAAAATAACTGTCCGGTAATTTTAGATATTACGCATTCGCTGCAGCAACCCAACCAGGCCAGCGGGGTTACCGGCGGAAAACCTCAGTTAATTGAAACCATTGCCCGCGCCGGCATTGCTGTTGGGGTTGACGGAATTTTCATCGAAACCCATCCCGATCCGGCAAATGCCAAATCAGACGGAGCCAACATGTTGCAGCTCGATTTGCTCGAAGGGCTCCTCTCCCGGTTGGTACAACTCAGGCAGGTTGTGAAATCTTTTTAAATGGGGAAACAAACAAATTTTTCGGGAAAAAACTTCAGGTTTGGCGGCTATCCGGAATGATTATAAATCAAACTCCGGGAAATAATGTCAACAAAGCGACAATTGAATGACAGCTAAACGACCTTCAAGTTAAACACTTAACTTTTACTTCAAACTCAGGCTTAATGGAAGAACAGGTAGGCCAATGAAATGGCGGCAACCATTCCGACAAAATCGGCAATTAACCCGCATGTCAGCGCATAGCGCGTGTTTTTAATCCCCACCGACCCAAAGTAAACAGCCAGGATATAGAAAGTTGTATCCGACGAGCCCTGGATGGTGCAGGCCACCCGACCCACAAACGAATCGGCGCCGTAATTGGTCATGGCATCGACCATCATCCCGCGCGAACCGCTTCCGCTCAGTGGTTTCATCAGGGCCGTTGGCAGGGCCGGTATAAAATCGGTATTGATACCAATTTTCTGAAACAGCCAGCCCACACCAGAGATAACCCAATCCATGGCTCCTGAAGTGCGGAAAACCCCAATGGCAACCAAAATGGCAATCAGGTATGGAATAATCGTGATGGCTGTTTTAAACCCGTCCTTCGCGCCTTCGATGAACGCATCATATACATTTACTTTTTTTCGTAGGGCCAGCAGGATAAAACTGATAATGATTGAAAAAATGATCAGGTTGCTGGCCACACTCGAAATAGATTGGATTTGGTCTTTGTTTAATCCTGAAAAATACCAAATGGTTGCGGCAATAAAGGCCGTCAATCCGCCAACATAAGCCAGAATGGTTTTATCGAGCAGGTTAATTTTTTGATGCCAGGCCACTGCCATTAAGCCAGCGAGGGTTGAAAAAAAAGTAGCCAGCAAAACCGGGATGAAAATATCGGAAGGGTTTACGGCTCCGAGTTGTGCACGGTAAACCATTATGCTGATCGGAATGATGGTCAACCCCGAAGCATTTAAAACCAGGAACATGATTTGGGCGTCGGAAGCGGTGTCGGGCGTTGCGTTGGTTTCCTGCATTTCTTTCATCGCTTTTAAACCCATCGGGGTCGCGGCGTTATCGAGGTTCAGCATGTTCGCGGCAATATTCATCAGGATAGAACCATAGGCCGGATGATCTTTCCCCAGCGAAGGGAACAACTTGTTGAAAAACGGCCCTACCAGTTTGGAAAAAACACCAACCACACCTCCCTGCTCGCCAATTTTCATAATTCCCATCCAAAACGTAAGCACACCGGTTAAACCCAGCGAGATTTCGAAGCCTGATTTCGCCATCACGAAGGTCGAGTTCATCATTTCAGAAAAAATTGCCGTATCACCAAAGAATATGAGCTTGACAAGCCCAATCACAAAGGCCACGACGAAAAAGAAAATCCAGATGTAGTTCAGGGCCATTCAAGTGAAGTTGATAATTTGGACTAATATATACAAAAAATTGGGGCGGCGTCTCATTATAAATCCAACCCCGGCCTGGCCTTCACATTTTTCAGCTTTGCGATTTCTGAAGTCAGTTATTTTAGGGCCTTTTTAATTTGTTTGGTATTCAAATCGCCCTGGAAAACGAGCAACGAATATTTTAAGGTCAATGGCTTGTCGAACGGGATGGAGACCGTCTGCCTTCCCGGATAGGCCGCATTTTGCATACTGGCCGACTTCCGTAAAATCCAGTTTGTTGCCGGAGCCGGGTTTTGCGGGTTACTAAAAATTACGATTCCCCCCATTTTTCCGTCCTTCAGGAACTGACCGGCAATTTTCAGGATATTTCCGGCATCAACAGCCGTGTTTTGAGGTTCAACCCGGCCGTTTTCTCCTGAAAAAGTAACCTTTTCAGGAAGTTTTAAGCGGAGTGAAAAACCGCCGTACCCTTTCTCGTCGTCCGATCCGCCGATTTTGATGTGATCGGTCAGGGCCTTCAGGGTAATTTCAAAATCAATACGCCTGTAATTACCAGTCTTTGGATGGATTTGGATTTGCGTTTCCTCTTTAATAAAGGCTTCTTGCCCATTTTCCCATAATGGCGATTTCCATTCAACAGTGGTGCTCATCAGTCCCAATCCCTTGTGCAGCCTGAATTCGAAATTGGTAATTTTTTGCTCGAAATTCTTCAATTCCCAACCGTCGGAAACCTTTGCCCCATCAATTAAAATCTGATGCCAGGCCCAGAAAATTCCCCGGTGGTGAAGGTGATCTGCCGGAAAGTCCTCGGTCAATCGTGAATTGCCGGGACCATAAAGCGGGTGGATATAATTCAACCTCCCGAAGGTGCCATTCAGATTTTTTATGGTTTTCTGGTAAAAAAAAATACTGTCTTTCCCTTCCAGAAAAAGGAATCCGTCTTTTTTAACCACCATGTTGATTTGTGCCATGGATGAAAAGGAAAGAACGACAAGCAAGAGAATTGGAACCAGTTTAAGCATATTGATCGTTTTAGTCAGATGATTTAATTTTCCGGTTTGAAAACATTTTCAAACAGTTTGTTGGGTTCGTGGTTACGAAAATAAGGAGAAGGATTGACTATTGGGCAAATCCGTGATACAAAAACGAAACTATGATTCAATAAAAATTACCAGGAAACCCGGTATCGGTTAATTGGCCGGATACGGCGCAAAAAAAACCGGCAGCAAAAAGCCCCGGTTTATTTTATAACTTGATGTTTTCTTTGCCTGGTTCGTCCTGGCAAGCCCAATTTTAGGTATTCATTGCGCCACAAACGTTGATCACCTGTCCGCTCACATACGATGATAAATCGGAAGCCAGGAAAAGTGCCACTTTGGCAACTTCTTCGGGCATTCCGCCACGTTTCATCGGAATATTGGCTTCCCATTGTTTCCGGGCATCTTCCGGAATTTTAGCTGTCATTTCAGTAATGATGAAACCCGGGGCAATGGCATTGGAGCGGATTCCGCGTGAGCCAAGTTCTTTGGCAATCGATTTGGTAAATCCGATGATCCCGGCTTTTGATGCAGAATAGTTTGATTGGCCGGCATTTCCACTCACTCCCACAACCGAGCTCATGTTCACGATCGAGCCAGATTTTTGTTTCAGCATAATTTTTTGGGCCGCTTTGGTAAAGTTGAAAACTGATTTCAGGTTTACATTTATTACTGCATCCCACTGATCTTCAGTCATTCGCATCAACAAAGTGTCTTTGGTGATACCTGCATTGTTAATTAAGGCATCGACGGCCCCAAAATCGGCTACAATTTCGGTTACAACCCGGTCGGTATCTTCAAAATTAGCTGCATTCGACGCATATCCTTTGGCTTTTATGCCAAGTGCATTCAATTCAGCTTCAGTGTTTTTCATGTTTTCGTCTTCGAACAGATCGGTGAAGGCAATGTTGCAACCTTCTTCAGCAAATTTTATGGCAATTGCTTTTCCAATTCCTCTGGATGCGCCGGTAATTATGGCCGTTTTTCCTTCAAGAAGTTTCATATTAATGGATTTGATGTATGAATTTTCAAATTGCGACAAAAGTAATAAAATATGCGAAATGGAATGTTTTGTATGTTCCTATTCCACTTTTTACGCAAAGGTTACGACTAAAAGCACAAATGAGTCCTGCAATTTTTCGGGGTGTTTGTTTACTTTTCCTGAAATTTTACCTGATAACCGGCATCAAACCTGAAGGTTCCGGTGGTTTTCTTTGTTCCTTCGGTGCTGGTGAACGGACGGGTTTGGCCTTTTAAAACCAGTTGGGCAACCTGGCTTTCGTTCAGGGTTTTACCTTGAAGTTCAAACGGAATGCGCAGTTTGCAGCCTCCCCTGAAATTGGTACAACCCCAGGCAGTTTTGCCTTTCACAATTTCGCCGGTTTTGCACGACGGACAAACCAGCTTCTCAGGTTCTGCCTCCGCAAATCTGATTTTATGGTCTGAAGTGAGTTCCAGAAAGCCATCCACCGAATCGTCTTCCAGCTTGAATCCTTTGATCAGCGCGGTTTTCCCTTTTTCGGGCAATCGTTTGATTTGCGCGTCGGTGAGTTTCTTTCCCATAAACTCAAACGGAATCGTAAACCGGCAACCTTCTTTCCAATCGGAGCAGCCCCAGGCATTTTTCCCTTTCTTCAGGATTCCTTTTTTGCAGGCCGGACAAGTGGTTTCAGTTGGTTCCGCAGCCGCTGCTTTTTCTTTTTTCTCCGGAACGGTTGGTTCTTCAGGCATCAATGCGATCTCTTTTCGGGGCGAGCGTTTCACCTGATCGACCACCTCGGTCACCATTTGCTTCATTTCGTCCATGAAATGAGCGACGTCGTACTGGCCCAATTCAATCATCCGCAGCTTTTTCTCCCACTGGCCGGTCAGTTCAGCCGATTTCAGCAATTCATTTTCTATGGTGTCAATCAGGTCAATTCCGGTTTGTGTGGCCACCAGGCGTTTGCCTTCTTTCTTCACATATTTTCTACGGAAAAGCGTTTCAATAATGTTGGCGCGGGTGGATGGCCGCCCGATGCCGTTGTCTTTCATCAGCTCGCGCAATTCTTCGTCGTCCACGCTCTTGCCGGCGGTTTCCATGGCGCGCAGCAGGGTTGCTTCGGTCAGGTATTTGGGCGGTTGCGTGAATTTTTCGAGCAACCCCGGTTCGTGCGGTCCATGTTCTCCGGTCACAAAAATCGGCAGAATGTTTTCGTCGCTCTGGACCGGATTCTTCTCGTTCATGTAAACGGCGCGCCATCCGGGCGAAAGGATTTGTTTGCCGGTAGCCTTAAAATCGTGCGGGCCAACTTTGGCTTCAACAGTGGTGTTAGCCACTTTGCAGTCGGGATAAAAAACCGAAATAAACCGTTTGGCCACCATGTCGAACACCTGCTTTTCCTGCATGTTCAGGTCGGCGCGGTATTGCCCGGTCGGGATAATGGCGTGGTGATCGGT
>JBBIHV010000134.1:0-10300 GCA_037446835.1 Sunxiuqinia sp.
TGGTGGGTTTGCATGGCAACGTGTTTAAACCGCACACCGGAACCAAAACCAGCGTGTTGTTGGTGCAAAAATGGGATGAGAAATTGTGCCCGAAACGCGACGATTACCCCATCTTTTTCGCCACCATGCAGGAGCCTAGCAAAGACAACAGCGGCGACAAAATTTACCTGAAGAAGAAGAACAATCCGAAATACAAGGTACGGCCAGCCGAACCCGAATATGTGCAAGGCAACCTGGCGCTCGACCCGCAAGCCGTTTACGTGAATACCGCCAAGGACCTCGACGAATATTTGCTCGACGACCACGGCCACCTCATTGTAAAACACGATCTGTTTAACCACGACGGCCTCACCCGCGATGGCATTGCCGAAGCCTTTGCCGAATTTGCCAAAAAAGAGCAACTCAGTTTTTTTTAAGTAGCCCTTTCAACGAAGCGAAGTATAAGGCATTGTTGGAAGGGCTGGAAGCAGTTGAAGTCAATTTTTCTTCAACATTTAGAAATAAAGATTTTAGAACAGATAGCGATTTCTGGACAAAAGAACCACAAAAGAATCTAGAACTCAAGTATGATAAAATTGGCAATTTATTAAAGAGTTCTCAATATGGAATATCTGTTTCAATGAATGAGGATGCAGAGGGTTATCCCATTTATAGGATGAATGAGATCCACAATATGATGTGTGACTTGGATGTGGATAAGCACGCTGATATTTCAAAGGAGGAATTTTTAAAGTTCAAATTAAATGATAGGGACGTACTCTTTAATCGAACAAATTCGTATGAATGGGTCGGAAGAACTGGTCTTTATCGCAAAGTTGGACAACAGGACTTTACTTTCGCATCCTATTTAGTAAGGTTTATTCCAGACGAGCAGGTTGTTAATCCTGAATACTTGACTACCTATTTAAATACGAAATATGGAATTTGGGATGTCAAGAGGCGTTCAAGACAGTCAATTAATCAAACCAACGTCAACCCCGAAGAAGTTAAGGAAATCCAAATTCCCATTCTTTCTAAAGACATTCAAAATCAAATTAAAACCAATTTTGAAAAGGCAAATTCCTACCGAATAAAGTCAATTGAGTTATATTCCTCTGCCGAAACGCTTCTTCTCGAAACCCTAGGATTAAGCAACTTTGAACCCAGCGCTGAACCCGTCAATGTAAAGGGTTTTAAAGAGTCGTTTTTAAGCACCGGTAGGCTGGATGCCGAATATTACCAGAAGAAATACGATGAAATTGAATTGAAAATAAGAAGTTCAAAGAATGGTGCCGATCTATTAAGTAATCAAATCGAATATATTACCACGGGTGAATATTCGGAAACATATGAAAATAAAGGATCAGAGTTGGTTCCCTACATTAGAAATACAAATATTGGCAAAGGGAATATTGAAGTTGATGAGATGTTTTATGTCAATCCATCAAATTTTAAAACAAACGCTAAAATTGGAGAGATATTGACTTCACGAGTTGGTACTATTGGTTTATTTGGGGTGGTTAAAACGCAGCAAGAAAATAGTGTCTATTCAGATAATATTCTTGCATTCAAGTTAAAAGAATCATTTGTGCCAGAAGTTTATGCTTTACTTTTTTCAACAAAATTCTATCAGCTTTTATTGGAAAAATTGGCTGGTGGTTCTGTTCAACCATTAATAACTCAAACCTCTTTAAAACAACTTTTAATACCATTTATTGACTGGCAAAATCAGGTAGAGATTTTAACGCTTGTTGAAGAAAGTTTCCACCTCAAAAAGCAATCCGAGCAATTGCTGGAAACCGCCAAACGCGCGGTAGAACTGGCCATAGAGCAAAACGAAGACGCGGCGTTGCGGTATATTGCCGAAGCCCAACGGGCTTCAATGTGAATAGCCATGGGTGGCAACCCATGGTAAACGGACAATGAACGCGAACACAACCCCGGAACGGGGTTGAATGTAATGTGCAGGTGCGACGTGAAATATTCAACCACATTCGTGGTTGGGGCGCGATTCGATCATTAACCATGCATTTCATACATGGCTATTCACATTCAATCGCTTCACGATTTGCTGACGTTGCAAACGGCTAGGTTCAATGCGGGAACAACGGGCGAAACCCGTTCAATGTGAATAGCCATGGGTGGCAACCCATGAAAACGAATAACATATGCGAACCCAACTCCGGAACGGGGTTGAATGAATTTGAAACAATTGATTTGTCGATATTCAACCACGTTCGTGGTTGGATGTGCGATCATCATTGTTAACCATGCATTGCATACCCCATGCATTGCATACATGGCTATTCACATATAATCGCTTCGCGATTATAAAAAATTGCTGAACGATTTTTATATTTATAGAAAAAACAACGCTATGAGTACATACACACAAATTCTATATCAGATTGTTTTTAGTACCAAAAACAGAGAACAAACGCTGTTAAAACCCAATAGAGAAGAACTCTTTAAATATATTTGGGGAGTTCTGAAAAACAAAAATTGTCATCTATACCGGATCGGCGGTGTCGCTGACCACATTCATATCGTTACTCACATTCATCCGGCAATTTCATTGGCTTCATTGGTAAAAGACATAAAATTGGCAAGTTCAGATCATATCAAATCGAATCAATTATTTCCGGATTTTAATGGTTGGCAAAATGGATATGGCGGTTTTACCTATTCGTTCAAAGAGAAAGACCATTTAATTGAGTACGTCAAACGGCAAGAAGAACACCATAAAATTGTTACTTTCAAAGACGAATTGATCGAATTATTGATTGAGCACGGAATTGAATTTGACGAAAAATATCTGTTATAAACATCTCGAAACCGCCAAGCGCATTTGAATTGGCGATTGAGAAAGATGAAGAAACGGCGCTGTCGTATATTGCCAAAACCCAACGGGCCTAAAACGTGTACAACCTATTCAATGTGAATAGCAACAGGCGATCACGTGACTAACCTTGAATTAGTGCTCCCCGCCTTTTGGTTGGTTTATGTTTCGAATGATGGATTGATTTCTTTATTTTCCTCCCCTTCAGCCATCAGTACTCCATTTACTGACCCGTGGAGCAATAACAATCGTTTGGCTTTTTCTTCATCGTAGCCCAGTTCGGTCCTGATCATTCGGATACCGCGGTTAATCAGTTTTTGGTTGGTCAGTTGCATATTCACCATATGGTTGCCTTTTACCCGGCCCAGCTTAATCATTAGCGTGGTGGTTATCATATTCAGGATCAGTTTTTGCGAGGTTCCAGATTTCATGCGGGTACTACCGGTCAGAAATTCAGGGCCAACGATTACTTCTATCGCAATTTCGGCCTTTTGGGCCAACAGGCTTCCTGAATTGTTTACGATACAACCCGTTAAAAGCCCTTCTTTCCTGGCTTTCCCGATAGCGCCCACAACATAGGCCGTTTGTCCCGAAGCGGCAATACCAATAACTGTGTCAAACGGATTGGCATTGTGTTTTTCCAGATCTTTCCATCCCTGTTCTCCGTCGTCCTCTGCCATTTCAACCGCTTTGCGGATGGCGCGGTCGCCACCGGCAATCAGTCCGATGACCAGGCCGTGGCCAACCCCGAACGTGGGTGGAATTTCAGAAGCATCGAGAATGCCCAGGCGTCCGCTGGTCCCGGCGCCCACGTAAAATAACCGTCCGCCTTTCTTCATGCGCTGATAAACCTGTTCTACAAGCTTCTCAATCTGTGGAATTACTGCCCCGACAGCCGGCAAAACCTTTTTGTCTTCTTCATGAATGCCGGTCAAAAGCTCCCTGACCGATTTGTTTTCCAGGTCGTTGTACAGTGATTCGGCTTCGGTTGTCGTATCTGTTGTCATTCTGATAATTCTTTAGTTTGATTTTTGGGGTTGTTTGAGGCTGTATGCCAACTGATTGAGTGGTTCTTGGCAGTTTTTACTTTTGCCTTGTGTGATATTTTTCCAATCCTTCAATCGGATCTTTAATAATTGTTGTTTTATCGAACCCAAAATAGGAGGCCACATTGTTCAAAACCTGACTGAAATACCAGGCTACCGAACCAACAAATCCAATCGGATAATTCATGTAATCAGGCAGTTTCGTGACATTCCGTTCAAAGAACTCCATGAAATTTTGCTGAACAAATTCCTGGCAATAAGCCGAATTTGCATGTTCCGAAAGGAATGGCACAAACCGGGCCAGAAACTGGTTCGGTTTTGCTTCGCGGTAAACGCGGTCCAGGGCCTCTTCACGGGTAACATTGAACCGGCTGCTGAATTCATTCCTCAGCCTGGCTGGCATCGTTTCTTTGAAATAATCGCCCAAAAGTTTCCGGCCCATCACGGCGCCACTGCCTTCGTCGCCCAGTATAAAACCCAGCGGCGAAATGCCTGCAACAATTTTTTCACCGTCATACAAACCAACGTTCGACCCGGTTCCCAAAATACAGGCAATTCCGGCCCGGTTGCCAAACAGCGCGCGGGCTGCACCAAGCATGTCGCTGCGTGTTTCAACGCTTGCTTCAGGATAAATTTGCAGCAACGCTTTTTTGACGATGTCACCTTTTTCGGCGTTCACAATTCCGGCGCCGTAAAAGTAAATTTCCTGAATTGTGGTTCCCGTTTCAGGCAAAAGAAACTCGTTTAATTCCTGAAAAATATCTTCTTCTGTCCTGAAAAACGGGTTGATGCCCGAAGTCCTGATGTTCCTGGTTTCTCCTGATTTTTGGATCAGTTTCCAGGCTGTTTTCGACGATCCGCTGTCGGCAATAAGTTTCATAACCTGTTATTTTTTTTGACGAAGTAAAGATACAGATTTTGGAACGAATGGGTTTCTGTAAATATCTGTGCCCAAACTTTGCGCTGTTTGTTTAATAAACTATTTTTATCCTAAGTTCAGGCGAGCGGTTGAAAAGCAAAATTTCACTATTTGGGGAGTCGGTCATTCAAGCTTTCTGTTGGGCCAGTCATTCATTCCGTTCGTCTTTCAGTCCATTTTTATGAGCACATTCGTCGTATTCTTAATTATACTTTCCTTTTTCGGACTACTTTTCGGAGTCTCGTATTTCACCTCGAAAAATGCTGACAGCGAGACTTTTTTCACCGGCAACCGCAAATCGGCGTGGTATTTGGTGGCTTTTGCCATGATCGGGACCAGCATTTCAGGGGTAACTTTCATCTCAGTCCCGGGCGAAGTGGGCAATTCGGGATGGACCTACCTGGAGTTTTTGCTCGGCAATTTCGTCGGTTACTGGGCGATCGCCCTGGTTCTCATCCCATTGTATTATAAGTTGCAACTGGTTTCAATTTATACTTACCTCGACCAGCGGTTTGGAGTCAGGTCGTACAAAACCGGATCGTTTTTCTTCCTGGTTTCGCGCACGATTGGGGCGTCATTCCGGATGTACCTGGTGGCCGGGGTTTTGCAACTTGCTTTTTTCGACGCCCTTGGAATCCCTTTCTGGGCGACGGTGGCAATCGCCATTTTTATGATTTGGGCCTATACTTTTCGAGCCGGAATTAAAACTGTTATTTGGACCGATTCACTTCAGACCACATTCCTGCTGGCATCGGTTGTGTTAACTATTGTTATCATTTACAGGCAGTTGAATATAGGCGTCGGCCAAATGATTAAAGCCATTGACGAACATCCGTTCAGCAAAATATTCGACTGGGACTGGCGTTCGAAAACCAATTTCTTTAAGCAATTTTTGGCCGGGCTCGGAATTGTAATTGTGATGAACGGCCTTGATCAGGACATGATGCAGAAAAGTTTAACCTGCAAAAACAAGCGTGATGCCCAGAAGAACATTTTCTGGTTCAGTTTGGCCTTTATCCTCACCAACCTGCTGTTCCTGTGCCTTGGGGTCATGCTTTACATTTTTGCTCAGGTAAAAGGAATTCCGGTTACTGCAAAATCCGATGATTTTTTTCCATTTCTGGCCCTGAACCGTTTTGGGACAATTGCCGCGGCCTTGTTTCTGCTTGGTATCGTTTCGGCAACCTATTCGAGCTCCGACTCGGCATTAACCGCCTTAACCACTTCGTTTTGCATCGATTTTCTACACCTCGATCCGAAAAAGCCAAAGAGCAAACTTACCCGGATGAAGGTTCATGTTGGTTTTTCGTTCCTGATGTTTCTGGTTATCGTGCTGTTCCGGATCATCAACAATGAAAGTGTGGTGACGGCTGTTTTTCGTGTGGCCGGTTATACTTACGGGCCGTTGCTCGGCCTGTTTGCCTTCGGAATCCTGACAAAACGACCGGTGAAAGATCGTTTGGTCCCCATCCTGGGCTTGTTTTCGCCTGTGCTGACTTACATTGTCAACCTCAATTCGGAAGCCTGGCTGGGTGGTTACAAATTTGGCTTCGAACTCTTGCTCCTGAATGGACTTATTATGTTCGTCGGATTGTGGTTTTTAAGCAGAAAGGAAGTTTAGGACCTCTATTTTTTCAGGCGGATTAAAATTCGGCTTCAAAAAATCATTTACTTTATTGTTTTGAACGCTACCTGTCGGGTTTCTAATTCCTGTCGGGTTTGATAAAGGTGATGAATATGTTTCAACAAGCTGATTTAAGCTCAAATACGAATATAACAGTCAGGCAATTGCTGCACGAATTTACCGAATCGCAAAAACGGGTGTGGCCCTTGGCTGCCACCAATTTCAATGGGTTGGAGAACGTTCGGGTCAAACATTTTCATTTCGACGGGTTTCAGATTAAAGTTCAGTTTAACCCTGAACGGTTAAAATCGTCGGTTTCGAAAGTCGATCAACAGTCGATTGCGGCCAGGGCTTGTTTTTTGTGCGAAGAAAATCGTCCTCCGGAACAGGAGGCCATTGATTTTGACGGCCAATACCAGATTCTCATAAACCCCTATCCGATTTTTCAGGATCATTTCACCATTGCATCCCGTATTCATACCCCGCAAAGGTTTTTCCCCAATGCCGCAACGATGCTTCGGCTGGCCAAGGCATTTGAAGGATTTATGGTGTTTTACAATGGCCCGGAATGTGGCGCTTCGGCTCCCGATCACCTGCATTTTCAGGCCGGGGAAAAAGAACTTTTGCCTCTGGACGATGAGTTCGAAAAGCTGATCCGACATGCCGGACGGCAACTCTTTTCAGGCGAAAACACGCAGGTATGGGCTTTTGATAACTATTTGAGGAAAATGATTTCGGTCGAAACGGTTTCGACGGAAGAAGCACTTTCGGTAATTTTAACTTTTTACAAACATTTTCAGGCCATGCAGCCCGAAAAAGTTGAGCCGATGATGAATGTCCTTTGCACGTTTTCAGGAGGAAAATGGCTCGTTCACTTGTTCCCGCGAAGGGCACACCGGCCTTCCCATTTTTTCGAAACCGGAGAAAAACAGATTCTGATCAGCCCCGGTTCTGTCGATTTTGGCGGTTTGTTTATCACGCCCCGGCTCGAAGATTTTGAAAAAATTACCAAAGAAGATGTCGTAGATATTCTGGAACAAGTTTGTGTTGATCCGGAAACTTTTTTAGAACTGACAAAAAAAATTAAATTTGATTTGAAAAACAAAATTTAATAACGATCAGTTAATCAGTAAACTAAATAATTATTGAATGGTTAAAACGTTTTGTTTAATGGCTTGGGCTTTTATCCTGATTTTTCCGGCATTTGCTTCTGATGCAAGGCAAACCGGCAGGAAAAAGTTAATTCCTGAAACTGCGGTAACCGGCGGATTGGGAATTAAAACCGGTGCCGAACAAACTGAAAAATACCTTCCACTCCTGAAGGGAAAGCGGATTGGAATTGTGGCCAATCAATCCTCGGTGATTGGCAAAACATTGCTTGTTGACAGCCTTAAATCGCTGGGATTGAGTGTGGTTAAGATTTTTGGTCCTGAACATGGGTTTCGCGGAAATGCCAGCGCCGGAGCAGAAGTTTCCGACAGCACCGATTCAAAAACCGGCATCCCGGTCATTTCGCTGTACGGCAAAAAATTCAAGCCCTCGGCGAAAGATTTGGCTGATGTTGATTTGTTAATTTTTGATATTCAGGACGTTGGGGCACGGTTTTATACTTTCATCGACCTGCTGGCAAAAGTGATGGAAGCCTGCGCCGAAAACAACCGTGAACTGCTCATCCTCGACCGGCCAAATCCGAACGGCTTCAGTGTTGACGGGCCCGTCCTGGATGTGAAACAGAAATCGGGCATCGGCAAGTTCCCGATTCCGATTACCCACGGAATGACAATATGCGAGCTGGCACGGATGTACAACGGCGAGGGCTGGCTGGCCAATCGCGAGCGGTGCAAAATTATCCTGGTCACGGTTGCAAATTATTCGCATGAAATGAAATATGTTTTGCCAGTGCCGCCATCGCCGAACCTCAACACGCAGCAATCGGTACTTTTGTACCCGTCGCTTTGCCTGTTCGAGGGAACCGTTATCAGTCAGGGCCGCGGCACTCATTTCCCGTTCACTGTGCTGGGAAGCCCCGGTTTGAAAGGCAAATATGAATTCTCGTTTACTCCGGTGGGCATCAAAGGAATGAGCGAAACCCCGCTTTATCAGGATAAAACCTGTTACGGACTCGATCTCCGGAAATACGATACCAACGAATTCAGGAAAACCGGAAAAATTAACCTGAAATGGCTGATTGAATTGTACCAGGCTTATCCGTTCAAAGACAAATTTTTCGATTCAAAACAAAGCAATCAGATCGGCAATTTCGACAAACTGGCCGGTACAAGTCATCTTCGGCAGCAAATTATCTCCGGAAAAACCGAGAAGGAAATCCGTGAATCCTGGGAGCCGCAATTGTCAGAATTCAAAAAACTCAGGAAAAAATATTTGTTGTATCCATAAAATGTGCTAGAATATATCCATGTTGTTCAGATAGTGTGTTTCTTTGTGCCTTCGCGGCCTGGTGGCCAAAAATGATGGCCACGCTGACACTCAAACACAGCGTTTCTTCAGGCAAAATATAATTAAAGGACTATTTTGGTATGACCCGAAACTTCAAAATATGGTTTGCTCTTCTTCTTTTTACCTTTCCCGGAAGTTATGCGAAAGCACAGCATTCAACATTCAAATCATTAATTGCTGAGATTCAATTTATTCAAAAACAGCTTGTTCCGGATAAACGGGTTGCAATTCTCGACGTTTCGCTGCTTGATACGCTTCAACCGGTCGTAAAAGTTAAAGGTGAAACAAATCTTCCGGACGGAAAGGTCAGAATTTTACAGCTTTTATCTTCCACCGGAATTCAATTTGTCGATTCAATCAGGCTTTTGCCTGTGGCCTCCCCAGGCCAGAAAACCTGGGGACTGGCAACACTTTCGGTCTCCAATCTCCGGTCGAAACCCGACCATGCTTCCGAACTGGTTTCTCAGGCATTAATGGGGACCCCGCTAAAAATACTGGATTACCAGGATGGCTGGTATCAGGTTCAAACCCCTGATTATTACATCGGTTGGATGGATAGCGGCGGATTGGCGCGTTTTACGGCTTCAGAAATGGATCGCTGGAAAAAATCGGACCGCTACATTTTCAACCGGATTTTTGGAAATGCTTTCGACTCACCAGACCGCAAAAGTAGTGTGGTGACCGATTTGGTGTTGTGCGATCTATTGGAAGTTGAAGCCGAAATTAAAGGTTTCCTGAAAATCCGGATTCCTGATGGCCGCACCGCTTTTGTCCGGAAATCGGATTGCCTTTCGTTTCAGGAATGGACTGGCAGAAAACCCGACGTTCAATCCATTTTGAGCGTGGCCAAACAAATGACAGGCTTTCCGTATATGTGGGGCGGAACCTCAGGTAAAACAGTTGATTGTTCAGGATTTACGAAAACCGTGTACTATTCCCAGGGAATTATTCTTGCACGTGATGCTTCGCAGCAAGCCCAATATGGCCAACATCCCGACTTTACGGAAATCGCCAACCTGCAGCCCGGCGATCTGCTCTTTTTTGGGCGCACTGCCCAGCGGGTTTCCCACGTCGGAATATACATTGGAAATAGCTGGTACATCCATGCTTCCAGCGCTTTCGGAATGGTTCACGTGAACAGCATCGATCCAAAAAACCAGGCATACATCCTGACGGAGAAAAAAAAACTGGTTGCTGCCAGCCGAATCATGAATTCGCTAAATACTGATGGGATTGTGTTGGTGAAAGATCATCCGTGGTATAGCCTTCCCTAAATCTGCTCATGGAAGTGACTTAGAATGGCTTTTTGAATGAACGTGGAGGTTAATAAAAGTAAAAATAATCGAAGCAATTCTTTCTCCCTCCTTTGAGGTTAGGGTTGGGGAGGCGCTTATAATTTCAGAAATATGAATAACCGTCGCCATTTTTTACGGACC
>JBBIHV010000135.1:0-10290 GCA_037446835.1 Sunxiuqinia sp.
CAGCTTTGAAAGCCGCACATAATGAACTGCTCAGGTTATCAACACCCACAGCAGCATAAAAACTAAAATAATGCGTAACATGAGTTAAGTAAATGAAATAGTTATGTTGAATTTCTAAGATTTTTGTTTGATTTTCTGTTTCATTCAGTAAACATTTTAGATATAAAGATGTTCTAGTCTTAAAATAAATTTTAAGGAGGACATAAAGATGAAAGTGGACGGATTTTTAAAAACAGAAACGGCAAAACCAAAGTTGAATGGCTCGCAGTTGACTCGAAATAATGACTTTAACGGGCACGACTTAATCGGCGACAACCATATTGCCACATCGCTTGAAACTCCAATGAGAGATGATGCTTTTGTGTTGAGCGATGAGCAAAAAATGATACTGATCGAGAATAAATTCAGGGAGATAATGAATGTTTTGGGACTTGACCTGACGGATGACAGTTTGAATGGAACGCCGCACCGGGTAGCTAAAATGTTTGTAAAAGAGATTTTTTCAGGCCTTAACCCTGAAAATAAACCTAATATTTCTGTCTTCGAAAATAAATTCAAATATGGCGAGATGCTCGTTGAGAAGAACATCAATTTGAATTCAACCTGTGAGCATCATTTTTTGCCGATAGTTGGCAAAGCCCATGTTGCCTATGTTTCGAGCGGGCAGGTAATCGGTCTCTCAAAAATTAACCGGGTTGTCGATTATTTTGCCCGTCGCCCGCAGGTTCAGGAGCGGTTAACGGTTCAGGTAGCCAATGAATTGAAACGGATCCTGAAAACGGAAGACGTTGCGGTGATTATTGATGCCAAACACCTGTGCGTTTCATCGCGCGGCATTCAGGACGAGGGAAGTTCGACCATAACTGCTGAATATGGCGGTGTTTTCAAGGAACAGCATCGGAAGGAAGAGTTTTTTAAATATTTGACAATCAGTATGTAATGATCTTTATGCAATTTTACGTTCAATATTTCTGAAGCCTTTCACCCGAAGGGCTTTTTAGTTTTCTGTTGCTCTCCTTCCAGAATTTTTAAATCGCCAACCATTATTTTTCGTTCATTTGCCTGAATAAAATACAAATTTATGGATGGAAGAAAACGATCAGACGTAAAGCCGGGAATGCTGGTAAATATTGTACAGAAGCACCACCAGCGAACTGGCGAATTGACCGAAGGAATTGTAAAAAATCTTTTGACCAATTCACCCAATCACCCACACGGGATAAAAGTTCAGCTCGAAACCGGTGAAGTTGGCCGTGTTCAGGAGATTCTGGAGGATGAATAGTTTTTAATTCGCACCAACTTTAGAAAACAACTCATAATGCTTTGGTTTGTCCGGAATTTTCTTTGCGACCTGATTAACGAAACTGAAGTCATGCGTAAACGGTTGAATATCTTCGGGCCTGAAAAATTAATATCCAGCAAAATGATGATCAACAGTACCGACTTTATTCGTTGCAGAAGTTGTAGGCCGGATGGTTACAGGATTTGTTTTCGCTCTTTTTTATTGTTGTGCGTTGTTCTTTGCCTTTTTTGACAATGTAGGAGTAACAGAAATCCAGAATCTCCGGAAGGTTGTCGGTCATGGGTTTGCTGGCAATTTCGTGCCCTGCATTGCAGTAAGTGTAAAGCCAGTATGGGGTTCCGAGTTTCTTTAGTTTTTGGGCAATGGTGTAAGAGCCGTGCAAAATGAGGTATCCCGGATCGGAATCTTTACAGTAATGGTGTGGGGCCGAGGCGTAAGGAACCAGGTCGTCGCAGGTTCCATGAAAGAGCAGGGATGGTACCGCCGATTCCTTGAAAATACGGGTTGTGTCTGGAATTCCTCCAGCCATGGAAATGACTCCGGCATACGAAACGGGTCCGCTTTCGAGACCGTAGCAGTATGGAGGCTGGTAGGCCGTATTTAAAACGGTTTCGGCACCGGCGCTGCTGCCCGAAAGAATAATTTTCTGCGGATCGATTCCCATTATATCCCGCCGCTGGATCATAAAATAGGCGGCATCCTGCAAATCTTCGACCGCATCGTTAAAGGTATTCAGCTTTTCATTCTTCGTGCAGTCGCAGCCAAATTCGGTTTTGGATCCTTTCCGGGTCAGCCGGTACGAAATGGACGAAACCACGTACCCGTGCCGTGCCAGCGCCTTGCAAAATACCTGGATACCCGGCTCATTCCTTGTTCCTGAATAAAAACCACCGCCATGAACATAAAAAATCAATGGCCTTTTAGTCTCACTGTCAAATGCCGGAAAATAGACGTCCATGTTGAGCGACTGGTTGTCCTTGAAGGCATACGTGTATGTTTCAACCCTGACCGAATCGGTGATTTCATCTTTGTAACGTTCCTGTGCTGCGATTTTCAGGTTGAAGAAAAAGAGCGGGAGTAGGATGGCGAGGAAAAAGACAGACTTCTTCATGAATGTAAAATGCTTATGTAGGTAATTTTTGAAAAACTGCCTAAATTTATAAAAAAAACAAGATCATGGCTATCATTACTAGCAGAACCAATGAAAATGGCAGGATTGCCATTGATTACGAACGGTGTAATTCGTGCGGACTTTGTGTGAAAGTTTGTAAAGATTTTTCGCTGAAAATGGAAAATGGCAGGCCGGTGTTGAGTAATCAGCCCTTGTTTGGTTGCATGGCCTGTGGGCATTGCATGGCCGTTTGCCCAACTCATGCCATTGAGGTTTCAGGAAGGGAAATGTCGGCCGGCGATCGGATCGATTTTTCGGAAATGAACGATAAAAGCAGTTTCAAACAGCTTAAAAACCTGATGATTGGTCGCAGGAGCATTCGCGATTTCAAGGATCGGGAAGTCGGGGAGGAGCTGATTGAAAAAATTCTGGATGCGGCAGTTTCGGCCCCAATGGGTTTGCCTCCTTCCGATGTTCGCCTGGTGGTGCTGAAAGGAAAGGCTCAGGTACGCGAATTCTCGTTCGATGTGATCGGTTATTTCCGGAAAATCAGATGGGTGTTTTCTTCCCCTGTAATTTGGGTATGGCGGTTGTTCGGTAAAGAAGCTTATCAGGTGATGAAAAGTTTTGCCCAACCCATGATCCGGTTTTTCCTTGAAACGAAAGAAAAAGACCAAAACTATTTGCTGTACGATGCGCCACTTGCCATGTATTTTCTGGCTTCGCCCTATTCCGATCCGGCCGATCCGTACATTCCGGCAACCTATGCCATGCTGGCTGCCGAAAGTCTTGGGCTGGGGTCGTGCATGGTCGGAAGCATTCATCCAATGATTCAGTACGGAGCAAAAAAACTAAAACGAAAATGGAACATTCCGGCGAAATCACCTTCAGGAATCGTCGTGGTTTTTGGTTATCCAAAGTATAAATTCAAGTCAGGAATCAAACGGAGTTTTGCTGAAGTTTCCTTTTTCGGCAACTGAAAAAACTGGATCGGTTGTCAGTCGGTCATTTTTAGTCGTTGTTGGAATTACAATGACTATAAATGACAATCGACTGACGAACATTGACTGTTTTTTCTATAATTTCACCTTGATGACGACCTTTTTTACTTTCTCCGGACCATCAATCATCATGCAGGGACGATGAATATCCTGTGGAAAAAATACAGCAAACATGCCGGGTTCAAGAATTAGCGGAGCGGTTTCTCCAGACAGAAACAGGATATCTTTTTCAGGATTGTATTCATCGGTAACCGGTTGGTTTTTCATCGTTACAAATCCAACGACTTCCTTTCCTGAAACAATGTACTGAATGTCGGCATAGGTACGGTGAGCTTCAGGCCGGCAATCCTGATGATTTTTGGTTTGATATTCACTAACCAAGGCAAATGCGTTGTTCCCATCAATCGGATATTTGCCGGTTTTGAGACTTTGCAAGTCAGTATTTTTCAGGTATTCAAAGCCTTTCTTCAGGTTTTCGGTCATGTCTTCGTACAAGGCAGCATTTTCAAGTTTATCGAGGATCATGGTGTTTTTTTAAGTTACTGGTTGAGGCGCAAATATACTTAAAGGATAAAATAATATCCATTCTTATAGGCCTTGATCGGGCTTTTTGGCTTTCAAATGGCAAAGAATTCCGTAGAAACGATCAATGAAAATCTGAGAACTTTGAGGGGCAAGAAATTACAAGCAGAAAATTTGTAACTGATGGCAGGTTTGTATTACTTTAGTTTGTTGTAAATCTTACAATAACGTTATTCGATAATTAACCAACAAATTACTACAACCTATGGAAAACCAACACTTTAACCGTCGAAAATTTATTAAAACAACAGGGTTTATAACCGCAGCAACAGCCATTGCCGGAAATTTTGCCTTCGGTTCCTCCAACCCCGCTTCAGTAAAAAATACACTTCCACGCTGGCGCGGATTTAACCTGCTCGACTATTTCAGCCCATTCCCGTCGAAAGGTAACGACAGCTCCAAATCGACCAACGATGATTTTAAATGGATGGTTGACTGGGGTTTCGATTTTGTGCGCCTGCCCATGGCTTATCCGCGTTACATCAATTTCGACCCGAATAAAAATGTGACCCCGGCTGATGTTCTGAATATCAACGAAAAAGAGGTTGATCGGATTCAGGAATTGGTTTTACAGGCACAGCATGCCGGATTACATGTTTGCCTGAATTTGCACCGGGCGCCGGGATATTGCATCAATGCCGGGTTTCACGAACCATACAATCTGTGGAAAGATCAGGAAGCCCAGGATGCTTTCTGCTATCACTGGGAAATGTGGGGCAACCGGTTTAAAGATGTTTCATCGAAAAAGATCAGTTTTGATTTGGTGAACGAACCACTTATGAAAGAGGACATGAACGACCAGTTTTCGAAAAGCACTGCCGTTCCGGGCGCTGTTTACCGAAAAGTTGCCCTGGCTGCCGCAACCGCCATCCGAAAATCGAACCCCAACCATTTGATTATTGCTGACGGAAATAGTGGTGGTTCGAATGTAATTCCTGAAATAACCGATCTGAATATTGCCCAAAGCTGTCGTGGTTATTTTCCGCACTACATTTCGCATTACCGAGCACCCTGGGTTTTTAAAAATCCGGACGACGCACCCAAGCCGGTTTGGCCGGGAATTATCGATGGAAAATCGTACAGCCGGAAAAACCTGGAAGAATTATACCAACCCTGGATTGAGCTGGTGAAACAGGGCGTTGGCGTACATTGCGGTGAGTGCGGCTGCTGGCGTGAAACTCCTCATGAAGTCTTTCTGGCCTGGTTTGGCGATGTGCTGGAAATTTTAACTGAAAACCAGATTGGTTACGCGCTTTGGAATTTCAGGGGCGATTTTGGGGTTCTGGACTCAGGACGAAAAGATGTGAAATACGAGGACTGGCATGGCCATAAACTCGACCGGAAAATGCTTGAACTGCTTCAAAAGTATTAGAAGATTGAAAAAAACCGCAGAGTAGCCGTTTTTTTATTATCGTTACCAGATGGTGGAAAAAGTTTTTTAGAGTTCAACCCCAAATTCCTATCGCGAAATTTTGGATTATTGAATTTTATCAAACATCCTGGTTACTTGCTTGATGTCGAGATGTGTAAATTTTGATAAAAAAAGGAGGTGGAATCCAAATTCTACCTCCTTTAAATCACTTATTGGTACAAAAACGGTACAAAAAAAATTGTAAAGCGTTGTAAATCAGTGCTCAATTGTCGGGGTGACAAGATTTGAACTTGCGACCCCCCGCCCCCCAGACGGATACGCTACCAGGCTGCGCTACACCCCGAACTTTTGTGGATGCAAAAGTAGCCAACTTGTTGGGTTTTGCAAAAAATCAATTCACTTTTTGCGCTTTCTCCTGTATTTATTGATTTGTTCCCCGAACATGCTGTATCCCATGAATTTGCTCATTTCTATTCTTTATTTTTTTCAGTTTTAGCCGTTGCCTGAAATCTTCTAAAATATTCATGTAATTAATATAAGCATCATATTTCGATTTGTAAATGCTTGGTTTTGTAACTGATCCTTGATAATCCGGATGATTTTCGTCCATCAGGTGAAAGTGATCGGCCATTTGCAGGTATTTCCAATCCATACCCAATTCCTGATTTTTGGTTTGCAGCAATTGCTTTTCAAGTTTAAAAAGTTGTTTTATTGCTTCTTGTTGAAGCACATTTCCTGGAAAATAGGAGGGATGGAAATATTCGCTCCAACAAACAGGGGTTTCAGTTTCTATTTCGGCAACAGGTCCGAACATCTCCGTCAGTTCTGACGGTAAGCTGAAACAGAACGTTTTTTCATTAATTGTTTTTGACACAAATGAACGGAAGTGTTTGTGTTTAGTGGCATGATCAACCCCCCCGAGATGTTTGTAATTCAGGTAAATATTAACGAATGGATCGTCGGGTGGGAAGGTTTTCAGCGAAAGAAACCGATATTCCTGAAAGTCGCCTTGTTCAAACTTTTCAGCGAATTCGTTGCTAATGAAGTCATTCCTGAAAAGAATTTTTACATTTTTATGCAAGTGGTCACAATACAACCGGTTGGGGCTTCTCCATTGCAAAATTTTTCTTGCCCCGTTTGTCAACAAGGCTTCATATCCTGTTTCAGAAACTGTTTTTGCAACTTGTTTCGTGAAAATCAAGTCGGTGTTTACAAATAGTTTTGGCCGTTGTCCGAAATAATATTCTAGGCGTTCCCGCTCAAGTAAAATTTGCCGTTTGAATTCGGCATGATCGTCGGTTAACGAAGCGATCGAATGTGAATTGGTTCCTCCGGTAAACTCCACCTGACCGGTTTCGGCCAATTGCCTGAAACTGTTCAGAACTTCAGGCGAATACATCAGAAACTGATCGATAGTTGTTCCTGAAATATGATAGGTAACCTTGAATTTCCCCCTTGAACTGTCGATAAGTTCCAACATGAACTTGTTGGTTGGTAAGTATGAACTGTTGGCCGCCTCAATTATCTCCTGTTCGTTCCGGTAATCATCGTAGTATGTTTTCGATTTCCCGACATCCAGAAAACGGAATATCCGAAAATTGAAGGGGTGGTGTACCTGGAAATATAGGCAAATGTGTTTCATTTGTAATGCCCCAGCTTTGTGGAATTGGCTACTTGTTTTAATTTCTGAAGGGTTCAGGAGGCCAATCCGGATAGCGTGTTCAAATAAACTTGTCTGATTTCACGTGCAGAAGATTTCCAATCTAACCGGTCAACTTCGTTTTTGCCTTCTTTGATTAGTGCTTTTGACAGTTTTTTGTATTTCAGGATTCCATGTACTGCATCGGCCATCGCCCCGACATCCCAAAAATCGGTTTTTACAGCACACCTGATGAGCTCGGAAACCCCTGACTGAATTGAAATAATGGCAGGCACGTTGGCTTGCATGGCTTCAAGCGGCACAATCCCAAAAGGTTCTGAAACCGATGGCATGATAAACACATCGCTTTGATCCAGGACTTCGGTAATTTCATTCCGGTTTAGAAACCCGGCAAAGTGAAACCGGTCGCTAATCCCGAATCTGGCACAATATTCTATAATTTCATTTCTCAGTTCCCCGTCTCCGGCCATGACGAAACGGACATTTTTCATGCGGCTAAGCACAGTCCGCGCAACTTCAGCAAAATAGAAAGGTCCTTTTTGTACGGTAATACGGCCTAAAAAAGTGACTGTTTTCTGCTTCCTGTGTTTCATCGGTTTAAGGTTTTGGGGAGAAGGGTCAATAGCGTTGTATATGGTCGTTATTTTGCCGGGAGAAATTCCGTAGTCATCTATTAACCGGTTTTTGATGCGGTTGCTGACTGTAATAATTCGATCGGCTTCAACCATTCCCTGTTTCTCGATGGCATAAATTGCGGGGTTCACCGATCCTCCGCTTCGGTCAAAATCGGTTGAATGAACGTGTACGACGAGTGGTTTGCCCGATACCTTTTTGGCTGCAATAGCTGCCGGAAAGGTTAGCCAATCGTGTGCATGGATCAGGTGAAATTGGTTTTGCTGTGCAATACTTTTTGCGACAACTGCATAATTGTTAATTTCTTCAAACAGGTTTTGTCCGTATTTTCCTGAAAATGAAAATTTTAAATGATCTGATTTGCTTTCGGGAATTTTGGTTTGGCCCTGATGTAAAATTATGCCTTGTTCTTCAAAAATTTCAGGATTAGAATAGGGAGTGAGGTTGGATGGAACTTCCAGCATACTGAACGAACCGATTGCCTGTTCACTGAATTCATTTTTTCCTATGGATATGTTCTCGGCGCTAATTAGTTGGATGTCATTGGTTTTCTCATTTCCGTATGCTTTGGGGACTACAAATTTTACGTTAACATCCTGATAGGAAAGCAACCCGTTCACGATCCCATAACAGGCAGTTCCTAACCCTCCCGATATATTTGGTGGAAACTCCCAACCGAACATTAGTATATTCATTGTTGCCGGTTTAAAAAAGTACATACTAATATTCATTAACTTCCAGTCAGCTAAGCAGAAGCGACTGAATTAATCCCGTTCAAAATTTCACCTTCCAGAAAAATTATAAACGGTTTTAAATAGGTTGGGTTGATGGTTTCTTAATTGGTTTTTAAATTTGGTTTTCAAATCAGAAAGCATTCGACATTTGCCAATCGACAACAAATGAACTGACTTTTTTTGTGTTGTTCCTTTCGGAATAGCCATCCGAATACCGGCTGTAATCATCTTGCATTATGCTTAACCGATCATTTCTTGATGATTTTTTTTCGCCAACTGGTGATGATGGGTTTACAACGCTGTCTTCATTGAAAAACCAAATGTTTTCTTTAGGTAGAGCAATCCTAGATTGCTTCCTAATGGCTAAAAGCCGTTTCTTCATTTTCATAACCTGATGTGTTTTTCCAATTAATTTTTACAGTTAAAACATGACAAATGTTGCATTTTGAATGCTAATAAAATTTAAAATAAACCTATATCTATTTTAAAATTAATATGTTGTAGCTATTGTTCCAGAAGCATAAAACTACACATTAAAATGGTTAATTTATGTTAATATGATTAAATAATGAATAAACTTTCCTCGATCTTGAGCTAAAACGACGGGACAGTTTCTTCCGATCATTTCTGTTATTGATTTCTATCTGATTTTATCATTTTAAATTTACTGATAATCTTCTTCTTTGGTTATGTTCTTCAGGAAAATGACCGAAATCAAAATCCTTCTTTTGGTTTTGTCTATGATTGTATAACTATTATTGATTGTTGTCCTGTTGTTCTTCGTTTGATGTTTTGTAACTTTGAAGTACTAAAATTTAAATTTTTCGACATGTTTAAATCCTTGAATCTTGACGAATCCGGAAGCAGCAATCCTCTTCAGGTGGCTGATACCGAAAGCGTAAAATGCCTGATTGTCGGGTCGGGTCCGGCGGGTTACACAGCTGCAATTTATGCCGCACGGGCAAACTTGAACCCGGTTATGTATGAAGGACTTCAGCCTGGTGGACAATTAACCACAACCACTGAAGTCGAAAATTTTCCGGGTTATCCTGACGGTATTACCGGTCCGGAATTGATGGAAGACTTAAAGGCACAGGCTGTACGTTTTGGTACCGATGTCCGGTGGGGACTGGCCACAAAAGTCGATCTTTCAGGACCAGTCCACAAGGTGTGGATCGATGAGCAGAAAATAATAGAGGCTGAAGTAGTTATTATTGCCACCGGTGCAACTGCAAAATATTTGGGAATTGCAGATGAAATGAAGTATGCCGGAAGCGGGGTTTCAGCCTGCGCTACCTGTGATGGTTTCTTCTATCGTGGTAAAGATGTGGCCGTAGTTGGCGGGGGCGACACTGCTGCCGAAGAAGCCATTTATCTGGCTGGTTTGGTCAATAAAGTATATCTGATTGTCAGGAGAAATGAGCTTCGCGCTTCGAAAGTGATGCAGGATCGTGTTCTGAAGACAAAAAATATTGAAGTTCTCTGGGAGCATCAAACCAAAGGCTTGTTTGGTGATGGTGTGGTTGAAGGAGCTATTCTTTGGAAAAAGAAGGGCACTCCTGAAGAAGAAGAAGTCTCCATTAAAATTGATGGGTTCTTTTTGGCAATCGGGCACAACCCCAATTCTGATTTCGTAAAGGAGTTCGTTACAACCGACGATGTTGGTTACATAAAAACCATTCCGGGAACTTCAAAAACAAATGTTGCCGGTATTTTTGCCTGTGGCGACGTTCAGGATCCGATTTACCGGCAGGCTGTTACGGCTGCTGGTACAGGTTGTATGGCTGCTATTGATGCTGAACGGTATCTGTCTGAAAAGCATAATTAGGCCCGTAGATTTTACTGGTTATTAACAATAATATTTTTGAATGAAGCGAATCGTTAAAACAACCAA
>JBBIHV010000136.1:0-10232 GCA_037446835.1 Sunxiuqinia sp.
ATTGCGCGTGTTTCCAAATCCGGTCCGGGATGTGGTTACTTTTCAATTGAACAATGACACTGGAACATACGAGGTCAGAATTTACAGCCAGACCGGGACGCTGGTTAAAACCGGACAATTTGTGGGTTCTTCATCCAGCATCAATTTATCAGGCTTAAAAAGTGGAATCTATTTGTACAAGCTAAGCTCTCCATGTTCATTGATTTATACAGGCAAATTGGTTGTTGATTGAAGATGGCATTCTTCTTGCCAATCTTTGCCGTCTGCTTTCCAGAATAGCCGGTTCGCTTGCCCGGTGAATGGCGCCATCCACACCGCCACTGCCCAGTAGCGAAGAATTGGCTGCATTCACGATGGCGTCAACTTTCAACTTGGTAATGTCGCCTTAAACCAATTGGATACATGCTTCCATTTTCCGGATAAAATTTTTTTCAAAAATTCAAAAGGCTACCTGAATCCAGATAACCTTCCGTATAATTTTCCTCGTTCCCCTTTCCTAATGACTTATTTAAATTTGGCCATCTTCATGGCTTCAGTCGTCGTATAGTATTTGGTAATCATGTTGGGTACTTCCCATTCGGGCAATTTCCCCCATTTCAGGTAGCGGAGAAACCGTTCGGTAACTTCTCCGAAATGAGCTTCGTGGCCTATCTTGTATTTATCCGGAATCTCAACCATCCAGCGTTTATCGCTCAGTTTTACCAGTTTCAGGCCCGGATATTTGGTTGAAATGTCCTGATCGACTGCTTTTTTTAAGCTGCCTTCAAAGGTGGACAGCCCATCGCTGATGTTGGCTTCGATGTAAACCGTTGGCTGATATTTTTCTTCCTTGCCCTGTTTAATTTCCACGTTGCAGAGCTTGCCACGCATGATGCTGGAATGTGTATCGCCAGAACCTTCAGGACCTTCGAAATCCCAGGTTTCTAATACTTTAACAACCTTGCCTTTCAGTTTATAAACCAGTTCGCCGTTGGCAAATACCTTCAGTTTTTTATCCGAAACATCTTTTTTCAGAAACTCCGGAAATTCTTTCAGTCCGGTAACTTTTTCAAATTGCGCCGGGCTCAGGTCGGTTGTCCAGTGTTTCGCCGAAAGCATCTGAATATCAGATTTATGCAGGATAATTTCAGGAAAACCGCCCCATTGAACCAGGTCAACCAGGTGTGTGCCCACATCGGCAATCCCTTCACCTTGCTGGGCAATGTCGAACGACCAGGCCGGACGTTTCAATGCCACACCCGAAACCACTTTCGAAAAACAATGCATGCTTTCCTGAACAATGGCGGGTTTTTCGGGAGTCCCATCAACCAATCCACCAAATACGTCCGGAATTTTTGCCAGTTCGCGCTGGACGATAGTGGTAATTTCTGAGCGTTCGGTCATGATGTCGTAGAGCAAGACACCCTTTTTGTCAGCTGTTTTGAAAGCCTGTTCGAGCGCCGGAAAAGCTTCAGGAGTAATGACCATCGGTTTATCGGCAAAAACATTGATGCCGGCTTCCACAGCTTTCTGGATATATTCGGTTTTTTTGGCATTGTTCCCGGCTACCACCATCACGTTTCCGGGTTTTTCAGAAAGCATTTTTTCAAGGTAATCGGCGCCGGTATATACTTTTTCGACCCAGGCCGTTGGGTTTTCAGCGCGTTTGTTGTAAGCATCAATCCGTGCCAGATGTTCGGAAACGTCGCTGCCTTCAGGGGCAAAAACATATACCGTCGGATCGATTTGTTCGTACATGATTTTCTGGACCAGGGCCGCATGGAAATGCCCCGGATCGAGGGTCATTAGTTTCACTTCGCCCCTGGCGCCGGTAAATTTGCTCATGTTTTTTTCCTTTTCTGCTGTTTTCTGTCCGCCACCGGTACAGGCCGATAGCAGCGTGGCAACAGCTACAACAATGGTTAAGTTTTGGTTCATGGGATAGATTTTAGGTTTTTCTGGTTTAGCGCAAAAAATATAATATTTTCAGAAAGAAAAGGGGCAAGGATCAGCCCGCGTATTTTTCATGCCCGAAATTTCAACACCCAAGTGGTTCGATCATTATTCATTACTGGTTTTCGAGCCTTTGGACCGTTTCGATAAAAGCCCGCATATTTTCGGTTGGTACATTCTGCGGAACCCCGCCGCCACACGACCAAACAATGCCTTTTTTGTCGTGTACCTCGTTCCACATCTGTTCGGTCTGAAGTGCGACTTCCGCAGGTGTGGCTGCCATCAGCACATCGCGTGGCGGGAGGTTGCCGAGCAGTGCAACTTCAGGGCCGGCCAGTTCACGGATCTCATTTATGGAATGTTCGAAACTGAAATTGTAAAGGTTGACCCCCATTTCTTTCAGGAATGGCGTGCTGATGAGCCCCTGTGCGTCGTTGTGAAAGAAGCGCACTTTGGTACCGAAGGCTGCAAAAATCGGTTTCAGGTAAGGGACCACAAATTCGCGGCACTCGTCTTCGCCCACGAACCCAACAATGTCGTCGAGCACCAGGATTCCTTCAATCGACGGGAACTGTTCTTTCTGGTACCGCAGCCAGTCGATTGTAAATTCAGAAATGACATTCAGGAGCTGGTGTGCTTCGTCCGGGTTCATCATCAGGGCCATCATAAATTCGGTGGTCCCCATCAGGAAAGTGGCGATGTTCAGGGGGCCGCGGGCCACGGCAAATTTTATTTCGTGTCCAATTTCGTGAATGGCAGGTTCGAATTCTTTCAGGCGCTGAATAATGAACGGCAACAAACCTTCAAGACGGGGATTCGGTTTTTTTATTCCTGAAATATCTTCGATGGAATGAATGGTTTTGTCGGCATGAGGCAGGTTGCTTTCGTACCAGACCAGCTTGGCGCCAAAGGCCGACGGCTCGCTGCACATGCCGTATTCGGACCAGAAACCCGGCAAAAAAATTGTTCCCGGGAACGTGTCGATGGCCATTTTGTTGGTTTCAAACCACTGCTTGCCGCTGGCGTAATAATCGAGTATTGAAATGCCCGCCCAGCCTGGCAGCCAGGGGCTATCGATGATAAAACCGACAGGCGCCGGGCCCTGATATTTCCGGTCGATCACATCAACCAGCAAATTCCATTGTTCGTTTGTCATAGCAATCCGTTTAGTATTGGCCAAATATAGTTGTTTCACTACAGTTTCTCTACTACAATTCTTTGTTTTAAGGTTTTCGGAGTGGACTCAAACGTAGAAAATCCGAAATCAATGTTTCAGAAAAATGAAGTTTCCTTTGTCCTTCCCGAAGTTTCAGATCGGGTTTTGTTTTTTTTCTAACTTTGAAGCAGTCTAAATAAAGGATTATTCGTGTCTGTAAATCACTTTAAAACAACATAAAATGGCATTGATTAACGAAAATTACCTGAAACTTCAGGCGGGATATCTGTTCCCCGAAATTGGAAGACGAGTGCGCGAATTTGCTGCGGCCAATCCCGATAAAAAAGTTATCCGGATGGGCATTGGCGACGTGACCCAGCCGCTGGTTCCCGAAGTTATTAAAGCTTTTCACGAAGGTGTTGACGACATGGCCAATGCCGATTCGTTTAAAGGCTACGGACCGGAACAAGGCTACGATTTTTTGCGCGAAGCCATTGCCCTGAACGATTTTCAGAACCACGGCGTGGATATTTCGGCCGACGATATTTTCGTGTCCGACGGTTCGAAATGCGACACCGGAAATATTCAGGAAATTTTCGGCGCCGGAAATAAAATCGCGATTTGCGACCCGGTTTACCCGGTTTACGCCGATACAACCGTCATGTCGGGCAAAACCGGAACCATCCAGTCGAACGGCTATTTTGATGGGATTATTTACATGCCTTGCAACGAGGCCAACGGTTTTATTCCTGAATTGCCAACCGAGCGGCCCGACCTGATTTTCCTTTGTTTTCCGAACAATCCGACCGGAACCGTTGCCTCGAAAGAAGAGCTGACCAAATGGGTGGAATACGCCCGGGCCAACAAATGCGTCATTCTGTACGATGCGGCTTACGAGGCATTCATTACCGACGATTCAATTCCTCATTCCATTTTTGAAATCGAAGGCGCCAAAGAAGTTGCCCTCGAATTCCGGAGTTTCTCGAAAACGGCCGGTTTCACCGGGACCCGTTGCGCCTTCACCGTTATTCCGAAAGAATTGAAAGCTTTCGACAGCAACGGAAATGCCCACCCGGTGAAACCATTGTGGAACCGCCGCCACACCACCAAATTCAACGGTGTTTCGTATCCCGTGCAAAAAGCCGCCGCCGCTATTTATACTGAAGAAGGCAAAAAGCAGGTGAAAGAAGTAATTGCCTATTATCTCGAAAATGCCCGCATCATGCGCGAAAGCCTGGCAGAAACCGGGTTTGCCGTTTTTGGCGGCGTAAATGCGCCCTACGTTTGGGTGAAAACTCCCGACAACATGAAATCGTGGGATTTCTTCGATAAACTGCTGACCGAAGCCAATGTGGTTGGAACTCCCGGCTCGGGATTTGGGCCATCGGGCGAAGGATATTTCCGTTTCTCGGCTTTTGCCGACCGCGAAAATGTGTTGGAAGCCATGGAGCGGATCAAAATTCTGAAATAGCGCAAACGACCATTTTAACCACAGAGTAAACAGAGAGAAACAAGAGAAGGCCGAGATTTTTTATTCCGGTTTTTGCGTAAAACTCAGTTTTCTCTGTGGTTTTTCTTTTTGAAATTGCTTATTGAATTGTTCCCAAAATATCGCCCAGCAGCGCATCAAAATTCATTGCATGATCGGGTTTGGGCGAATAGCCCAGCACAACCACGACCAAATCTTTCGAGGGGATCATAAAAATTTGCTGCCCGTCATGCCCATCGCACGAAAACATGTCTTCCGGGGCAGAAGGAAAATCTTTTGATTTGTTTAGCCAAAACAAGGAGCCGTATTGGCCTTTGCTGTCGGAAGCCGGAGTGGTGGTATATTTTACCCAGCCTTCGGGCAAAATCCTTTCGCCGTTAAAAATACCATCCTGAAGATAAAGCAGCGCAAACCGGGCATAGTCGCGGGCTGTGGCGTAGAGGTACGAGGAGCCAACCTGCGTGCCCGAAGCATCGACGTCGAAAACGGCATCGGGCATCCCGATTTTATTAAATAGCTGCGTTTGTGCAAACCGGTAGTAATCTGCATCGTTGTTCAGCGTTTTGCGGATCAGGTAACTCATCACATTGGCCGACCCCGACGAATAGTACCATTTTGTTCCGGAGGGATAGGCGAGCGGCTAATCGTAAGTAAACTTCGCAAAATCCTTTTCGCAATACAGCATCACCGTCACATCCGACCGGTTGCCGTAATCTTCATTCCATTTCAGCCCGCTTTGCATTTGCATCAGGTTGTTCGGGGTAACTTGTTTCCGCTCGTCGTTTTGCCATTCCGGAATTGCTGCCGGCTTGTTAAGGTCTAGTTTTCCGTCTTTTACCAAAATTCCGGCGAGGGCGTTCGTAAAACTTTTGGCCATCGACCAGCTCAGGAAACGGGTCTTTTCATTGAATTCGGGCTGGTATCTTTCGGCTACCGGAATACCTTTGTGTACCACCATAAATGCGAAGGCATGACCGTTGTACCCGTCGTTGGTCATCAGTTTGTCGGAAATCCGGTCCAGTTTATCGGTGTCGATGCCGGCAATCGAGTCGGGCATCACATTTCCCAACGGCCAGGCAAGGGTGTCGGGGTTGTACGTCAGTTTCGGCATCTCCGGAAATTTAATTTTGCGCAGTTCTTCTTCGCTGACATCGCGGAGAAGCGTGCAGCCATATCCTTTCCGGTAAATGGCCTTCGACCGGCCCCACAAAAAAGAACTCGTCACGCTCGAATCCTGAAAGTTGACTACATTCTTCGTGTATTTGATGAATGAAAAATGTAGGTCCATCGCTTCAACCTCGGCCTGGGCCCGGTTCGATACAAAGACAGCCGAGCATAAATATTTGGCCGGATAGCCGGTAATGATGGGCAGTAACGAATGGATGTAATATCCGGCATAAGCCAGCACAACAATGAAAATGATGATTGCCGACCGGAATAATTTTTTCGTCAGGGGCTTGGCAGAATTTGTTGTCATGACAGGTTTTTTTTGATGAAAAATTTACTGGATTTGATTGCGTTAAGTTAAGCATTCCGGAAGGGAAAATCGCAATAAATTGTGAACAAGTTAAGGTAGAACGATTCTCGCCAGTGTTTTATCTGCCCATTTCCGGTCTCCGGGTTTCTTTTCCCGAATGTATAACTCTGTTAAAAGCCGTTAACGAATGTTAGAGTGATCAGGAATTGATTGTATTTTCATACTTTTGCCAGAAGGCATCATAAACCAATGGAATACAGAAAACTTTTACTCTTTTTTGGCTTTATTTTATTCACTGTACAATTGTTTGCACAACCGGCAGAAGATATTGATCCGATGCCCATTAAACTCAAAGGGCAAGTTTTGAACCTGGATGACGAATCGCCCGTCCCTTATGCTTTTGTGATGAATTTCAGGACACACAGCGGGGTGACAACCGACGAACAGGGAAAATTTATGATGGATATGTTAAATATTGACAGCCTCTCAATTTCTTCGCTCGGATTTACCAAAACCACTGTTCACATACCCGCGAACTACAACCAGATGAACGTACTGATCCTTTATGCAAAACCAGTACGCTTTGCTATTCAGGAGGTTAAGGTTTCAGGCGAGCAGAAAAAGGCAAACATGGATGGGGTTCCCAAAGGGAAAAAGATAAACATCGACCCGCAGTTGCGTGGAGATGCCTACAACAAGCGGCCACCTGTTCTGGCTGCTGTTGTCAACCCGATAAGTTTTATCCAGTATTACGCCAGCAAACGCGAACGCGAAAAGCGGGATGCACGGGCAGCCATATTAACCGATAAGCGCTGGGATGTCCTGTCGCAATTTTATACCAAAAAGCTGGTGATGGAATTGACCGGCCTGAATGATACAGCCGCCGACAACCTGATGATGTACATCAACTCCAAGGGTTTATTGAGCCACCTGTCAAACGAATACGATGTCAGGGAAACCATCACTGAACAATACAAAATCTACAAGGCAGAAGGCCACTGACAAATAATTCGTTAAAATTCACGACATTTGCCGGAAATGTCAGATGGTTCTGGCGCCGGGAGAAACTGGTTGTCTGGAATTTATCTGAATGGTATTCATGAAACGTAAATTAAACAGTGAAAGAATCTCCACACAAAAAAATTATCCTGAAAAAAAAGGGACCACTGCTGGAAACTCCTGCTACCGATGGCCTGATCCGCCTGAACAAATACATTTCCAATTCGGGCGTCTGTTCGAGGCGCGATGCCGATAAGCTGATCAGCGAAGGCCGTGTCACTGTAAACAACGAGGTTGTCACCGAACTTGGGCATAAAGTTTCGCCCGGCGACGATGTCCGTTACGACGGACAGCGCCTCAACCCCGAACGGAAAGTTTATCTGCTGCTCAACAAACCCCGCGGGTTTGTCACCACGGTTGACGACCCACACGCCGAACGAACGGTGATGCAACTGGTTCAGAATGCCTGCACAGAGCGAATTTATCCGGTTGGAAGGCTCGACATGCAAACCACCGGGGTATTGCTGTTTACCAACGATGGCGAACTGGCAAAAAAACTCACACACCCGAGTTACGAAAAGAAAAAAATTTACCACGTTCATCTCGATAAGGATTTACTTCCTGAAGATCAGGAAAAATTGCTGAAAGGGATCGAGCTGGAAGACGGCTTGATTGCAGCCGATGAGCTGGGGATGATTGACCCGGACGATGCCCGTCAGGTTGGTATTGAAATCCATTCAGGAAAAAACCGGATTATTCGCCGCATGTTTAACCACCTGGGCTACCAGGTTGAAAAACTCGACCGCGTGCTTTTTGCCGGCCTGACCAAAAAAGACCTTCCGCGAGGCCGATACCGGTTCTTAACTCCGCAGGAAATCAATTTCCTGAAAATGAGCTAATGTAATGAAATACACTTTCGCATACTAATCTGCTGCACCTTGGAAAAGGAATTCTTATACATCATTACCGAAAATCAGGGAATCATTCACAAGGTTTGTTCCATTTACTGCGATTTGGAAGAAGACCGGCGCGATTTGTTTCAGGAAATTTTGGTGCAATTGTGGAAATCCTATCCTTCGTTCAGGAACGAATCGAAGTTTTCGACCTGGATGTACCGTGTGGCCTTGAATACAGCGATTACCAGTTTTAAAAAAGATAAAAGGCAGCCCGACAAATCAGGCATTTCGTACGAAAACCTGCAACTGGTGGAGGAAATGTACGATACCCGTACTGAAGATCAGATCAGGATGCTGAACAGCGCCGTTGCTCAATTAACAGGAATTGAAAAATCGATCATACTCTTGTTCCTGGAGGATAAAAAATACGAGGAAATAGCTGATATTACCGGAATTACGCAAAACTATGTGAGGGTGAAAATGAACCGGATCAAGAAAAAATTGAAGTTGTTAATGAATACGGAAGAATAGATGGATTTAAAGGATTTAAAATCGGCGTGGGATACATATTCTTCACAGGAGATGGAAAAACATCGACTCGGGAAAGAAACCATTGACGAATTGCTGAAAAACCGGACCAAATCGCTGGTTGACCGCATCGACCGCAACATCAGGATTGGAATGGTTGTGTTGCTTGTATTTATTGGATATGAACTGATTGATGATCTGTTCCTATCGAAAATGCTGATCAAAGAACCACTCGAATATCCACGATGGCTGATCCCTTTCGACGTTTTGTCGAATTCACTGATTGTGCTTACTTATGTGTTTTTTGTGCTTTCCTATTTTCAGACCAAAAAACACTTTTCTCCCGATACACACCTGAAAGATCTCCTGAACGGCATCCTGGATACCCTAAAAACCTACCGGCGCATGTATTATCTGGCCGTCACTATTTTGCTCATTAACATTGCCATCAGTTTTGCCGCAGGACTTTACCAGGGGGTCAAGCTCAAAGTTGATTCAAACGGTGGTGGGTTTGAGAACCTGGCCTTCTCTAAAATCCTGATCATTATTTTGGTGGGTTTGTTGTTTTTAATCCCGATCGTGCTGTTCACTTTTTTTCTTCTCCGGTGGGGCTTCAACAAATTATACGGACGTTACCTTCACAAACTGAACGAAACACTTCAGGAACTGGACGAATCGCCCGTTTCAGAATAACAGGCTTGCTAATCTTTAATTGGAAACCTGAAGTTCAAATGCGAACGACAGGGAGATGGAATCCTTCACAACGGTCGATAAATCAACAAGTTTGTAATTTACGGTGTAGGTCCCTGCGGTCAATTGGCCAATCGGAATGGTATCGTTTTTCAGGGAACAGGGCATTTCCATCATCGAGTTAAAGTGTTTCCTGATGTAGATGTTTTTACCGTTCCGCGTTACTCCTGAAAGCACATCGCAGCCACAGTCGTCGAAAACGACCAGCTTGATGTTGTCGCTTGCAGTGGGTTTCTCCGGAATAATTTTCATGTTGTGTTTTGCCGGGTCAGAAAGCGGTACAACGGTGGTATGTTCGGGGGCACAAGCCGTGGCGAACAACAAAAAAACAACTGCAAAAGTAATCCGTTTCATGTTTATGCTTTTTTTGATTTTAATAGTCTTACCTCCGCCTGCCCTTGTTGCAAGCGGTTTGGCGTGAATGTTATCATCGTATTTGGTGGCCAGCGAATCATGCTCCTTTCCTTTTATCTACATCCCCGTCAATATTCAGACTGATTATCGGGCAGAAAAGTTGCGCCCGTCAGGATAAAGTTGCTTGTTTTGACCCAACTCAGGCCAAATGTTGTTTTTGCTTCGGATAAATGTAACGAAAAAGCCAATTGGTCATGCAATTTTTCAATTTCGGCCCTTTCAGTTCTCTCCCGTCGAAAAATCCGGGAGTTTCATCGAAAAAAATTTCAGTCTGTTTTTATTCAGCTTATCTTCGATACAACAACAAAAATTCAGGATTATGAAATACCGTAAATTGCTGATTGTTGCCGGAATCTTCCTGTTCATCTCAGGTTGTTCCGACTTTATGATGATTTGCTCGCTGAACCCGTTCTATCTCGATAAAAACATCACGCTTGCTCCCGAAATTGAAGGAAACTGGACGGCCCACGAGATCAAATCCAAAAAAGATTCGACCGATAAGAACAGCAGCCACTGGGAATCGACCGATACCACTTCGGTTTGGAGGATCAACCGGTTCATTTCAGAAGAAAAAGAAAAAAAAAAAAGGGG
>JBBIHV010000137.1:0-1654 GCA_037446835.1 Sunxiuqinia sp.
CCGGCAAAAAATCATTCCTGGAAATTAAATAGAAAATTAGAAATAACCCATGAGTAATAGTTCAACCAATCAATTTGTCAAAGTCTTTTTCAAAATGCTCGATCTGCTCATTCCTGAGTTTTCAGCCAATCCGCTCGATGCTTTTGCCAAGGGTAATGTGGCCATTTGTGTGATCGACGAAGAGGGAAATGTCTTCGGCAAAATTTGGGGTGACGATAAAATACGTGGGCGACAATTTTTTAAAAATGCCTTGGTCAAAGCCAGTCAGGTTTGGATTACCGGGATGAAAACCGGCGAATACGAGAAAAAATTGTACAACGACGAATTTGACGAGGAAAAATACGGCATCAGCAAACCCGATCTGATTGGCTGGGAAGGTGGCCAACCGGTTACCCTGAAGGATGGAACCAAACTATCGGTCGGATTCAGCGGATTCCGTGGAATCAACGATCTGGCAATTGTGACAAAAGCAGTGGCGATGGCAGAAGGTCAGGATTAAAAAAACCAAATCAATTTATAACCAATATGAAACTCTTTAGACAAATCGCACTATTTCTGGCCGGAACCGCACTTTGGATTTTGCCGACATTTGCACAAAACGAAAAGCAAAAAACCGTCAGCGATGCCAGTTGGCCAATCATTGTCCGCAAAGGCGATCAGCTTTTCGAAGGCGATAAACCGTTCCGGTTCCTGGGAATGGCCGCGCCAAACATTCAGGCCAACGAAAATCAGGTCAGGGCCGATCGCACCAATCGTTTCCCCGATAATTTTGAGATAAGCGACATTCTTGATGGGATCAGGCGCGAAGGGGGCCGCGCTACCCGGACTTTTTCACTTTCGGTTTATAATCCTGACGATAAAGGGATGCCGGTTTATATTTCAGGTCACCGGCAGTATAATGAAGAAGCTTTTCAATGCCTCGACCGCATCATTGCTTTGGGACACAAATACGATGTGCGATTGATCATTCCGTTCATCGCCTCTCAGTCCTTTCCAAGTGTTCGCGGAGTCGATGAATTTTCGGCGCTTGCAGGTAAACCAAAAGGATCGTTCTGGACCGATCCGGAACAAAAGGCTGATTTCAAGGATTTTCTCGACTTCATCCTGAACCGGAAAAACACGGTAAACGGCATTCTGTATAAAAACGATCCGGCCATTCTAGCCTGGCAACTGGGCAATGAGTTCGGCAGCTATCCCGGAGACCGTGGCCTGAAATACGACGAATGGTCGCCAAAAATTCTGGAATGGAGCTTAGAAATGGCAGCATACATCAAGAAAGTTGACCCAAATCACCTGGTGATGGAAGCGGGTGGTGCCGACCGAAATAAGCTGATTGCCGATCAGAACATCGACATTATCAGCGACCATCTTTACGAATACTGGAACAAAATGAGCGGAAAACCTTACATTCTGGCACCTCTGGCACTCGAATCCTACAACCAGTGCAAAGGCAAAAAACCTTTGATCGTGGATGAGTTTGGACTTGGAACGACCGAAAACCTCCGCGAACTGATGAAAACCATCCGCGAATCGGGCATTGTTGGCGGTCTGATGTGGAGCATCCGTGCCCACCGCCGCGATGGGGGCTGGTATTACCACAACGAAGGAGGAACGCCCGTCAATTCATTCCATGTCCCCGGGTTTTCAGCCGGTT
>JBBIHV010000137.1:1664-10166 GCA_037446835.1 Sunxiuqinia sp.
GATCACTATGGCCGGGGAGGGATGTCTGGCGGCGCAAGGTAACGAGGCTATCCGGGTATATGCGCCAATCGTCGAAGCAGTGGACGGATGCGGCGCTGGCGCTACTTTTTCAGCCGGTTTTGTTTATGATGAAATTCCTTTGCTTGAGTTACTCCGGAATGAAGCTTATCTTATTCGTGGAATTTCTGCTCCTGAAGTGGAAAAACCTGCTCCGGCACCAATACTTTTCCTGAAAAAAGATGGGTTTACCTGGCGAGGCTCAACAGGCGCATCCTTTTATACCATTGAACGTGCAGAATCGACTAAAGGCCCATGGAAAGTTATCAGAACCGGGCTCGAAGATTCGGTGCTGGCTGAAGTGGCCAAATTTGAGGCGTCGCCCGAAGCCTCGGAACCACTCACACTTTTTAACGACGAATGGGCCAAAGCCGGGAAAACATATTACTACCGCATCAAGGGCACCAACGAAGCCGGCGATTCGGAATGGTCGGAAATACTTCCAGTTAGCCGTTAATATCCGATGAAACCTTTTTTAAATTTCAGTTTTTAAATTTTATGATTACGACAAGTTTAGTTTCAACCGACGATAAGAGTGATATAAATGCAAGTCCTACTCAGCCTATACCTGACCGGAATAAAAAATGCAATCCATCATTAATTGATCTTTCGGGCTATTATACCGAATCGCTCGACGACAATATCCATCATAAACCGGGAAATACACTTTCTGATTTACCCAAAGGACTTCAAAATATGGGTGGTATCGATTTCGATATCAGGGGTGTGATCCAACTTGCAGGACACCGTTCAGAAGAAATAACCACGCTTGTTTATCCTCAAAAAATAACGGGAATTCCTGTTGACCTGAAAGGGAAATCGGTTCACTTTCTTCATGCATCGGCCTGGAACATCGATTTTGAGCCGATGGAGATAGGCCGTTATCAAATCAACTACGTTGATGGTAAGTGTAAACAGATTAAAGTCGCCTATCGCCTGAATATCTGGGATTGGTGGAGCAGTGAAAAAGATTTGCTTCTGAACCCTGTATGGGAAGGGAAAAATGACCGTACAACAGCTATTAACCAGCACATCAGGCTTTTTCTGCTCAAATGGAAAAATCCACATCCCGAAAAAAAAATCATTTCCATTGATTTGTTTTCGAACTGCAAGGGGCCGGGACCAATGTTAGTAGCTATTTCAATTACTAATTAAAAATCGAAAAGATGAATTTCGTACCCTCAGAAAACCGCTATTCCGAAATGGAATACCGCCGCTGCGGAAGGAGCGGACTAAAATTACCTGCCATTTCACTTGGTTTGTGGCACAACTTCAGTGATGTCGATGTTTTTGCCAACTTTCAGAAAATCATCTGGAAAGCCTTCGACTCCGGAATTACCCATTTCGACTTGGCCAACAATTACGGCCCGCCTCCCGGTTCAGCCGAAAAAAACTTTGGCCTGATCCTGAAAAGCGATTTGAAACAATACCGCGATGAGCTCATTATTTCCACCAAAGCTGGTTATGGGATGTGGCCTGGCCCTTACGGAGAATGGGGATCACGCAAATACTTGCTGGCCAGTCTCGATCAGAGCCTGAAGCGGATGAAACTCGATTACGTGGATATTTTTTATTCGCACCGTCCCGATCCTGAAACACCACTTGAAGAAACCATGGGCGCCCTCGATCAGGCCGTTCGCTGCGGAAAAGCTTTGTATGCCGGAATTTCGAACTATCCGGCAGAACTCACTGCCCGTGCAGCCAAAATTCTGAACGATTTTGGAACTCCCTGCCTGATTCATCAGCCCAAATATTCGATGTTTGAACGTTGGGTGGAAAACGGATTGCTGGATGTGCTTGAAGAAACCGGAATAGGTTGCATTGCCTTTTCTCCTTTAGCTCAGGGTCTGCTAACCAACAAATATCTGGGTGGGATTCCTGCTGATTCGCGTGCTGCAAAATTGCACGGAGCTTTAAATTCAGAACAGATTACTCCGGAAGTACTTCGCAAAATAGAATCCCTGAATCAGATTGCTGTTAATCGTGGCCAATCTCTGGCACAAATGGCCATTGCCTGGCTATTGCGCAATCAGCGGGTTACTTCAGTCCTAGTTGGTGCAAGCAGCGTTTCTCAACTTGGCGATAACCTTCAGGCACTAAAAAACACCCGGTTCACCACCGATGAATTTTTGAAAATCGAAGATATTTTGAAGCCGTAAACAACATTTCTTAAACCTATTTAAACCATCAAATGCCAGTAACCAAAAAAATTTTAATTGGTCTGTTTGTGTTTCTTACTTTTCTTTATCATACAGAAACCTTGAAGGCACAATTGTACAATCCAAATGCCAGCGCAGCCGAAAACAAAGCCACTCTGCTCAAATACCTGCATGAGGTTTATGGAAAAAAGATCATTTCAGGTCAGGTGGACGACAGTTACCTTTCCTATATCATTCAGACAACCGGAGGAAAATCACCGGCCATTATGGGTTACGATTTCAACGGGATTTGTCCTTCGCAGGGCGGAAATCAGGATGCGGCCAAAGCAATTAACTGGGTGAAAAATAAAGGCGGAATAGCCCAGTTTCAGTGGCACTGGATTTCGCCCAATGCTGATGGCGACTTCTATTCGCACGCCTTTAATTTGGGGAATGCCTTGAACGACACGACAAGCATATCCTACAAAAACATGATCCGCGACATTGACCTGGTTGCCGGAGAAATGAAAAAAATGAAAGATGCCGGTGTCCCCATCCTTTGGAGACCTTTGCACGAAGCCGAAGGACAGTGGTTCTGGTGGGGGTATTCGGGTGGCGACGCCTGTAAAAAACTTTACCGGTTGATGTACGACCGGTTTGTTAACCGATATAAACTCGATAACCTCATCTGGGTTTGGAACAGTTACGGAACGACCAAAGAAAACTGGTATCCGGGCGACGATGTGGTGGATATTATTGCCTGGGATTACCCCGACTATAACCAGAACTCTGGTTCATGGAGCCAGTACCAGAAAATGTTTGGTTCAAAAGACAAAATGTTTGGAGTCGGCGAAGACGGAAAACTGACCGATCCGGCTGTTCTGTCGAATCAGGGTTGGCTTTACTTCCTGACCTGGGCTTATATGGTTCAGGATCCATCACAAAAAAATGGAAAAAATCCCAAAGATTGGTTGAAACAGGTTTACAACGACCCACGGGTAATCACCCTCGAAGATTTGATTCCCGGACCAAAAGCTTCAGCAGGTATGAGTCAGGTGATTTTTGATAATGACCGGAATGGAGTTGAAACCGTAAAACTCGACGGGTCTGGCAGTAAAACCGACGAAGGTACCATCACGTCATACGCCTGGACTGAAAACGGAAACCAGATTGCGACCGGGGTCAATCCCGAAGTAGTGCTTCCGCTTGGAGTGCATACCATCCAACTGACCATTACCACCAGCACAAATGCTACCAAATCAAGCCAGGTGGTTATCACGATTAAAACGCCAACAATCTCGATAAAAAAACCGGTTGCCGTTTCGTCAACCGAAGCCGACCTTGGAAATGTGGCGGCCAATGCCAACGATGGTGATCCTTCAACCCGCTGGTCGAGCGCTTATTCCGATCCACAATGGTGTCAGATCGATCTGGGAAAGAAATACGACATTTCGAAAGTGATCATTTATTGGGAAGCAGCTTCAGCAAAAAACTATACCATTGATGTTTCTGACGATGGTACGAATTGGACGACCATTCAGGCCAAGTCGAATATGCCTTCCGGAGCCAGAACTGATGAGTTGAACGGTTTGTCAGGAAGTGGCAGATTTATTCGGATGAACGGAACAGAAAGAACAACTAGCTACGGGTATTCAATTTTCGAATTTGAAGTTTATGGCAGCGAATCAGGAGCAACAGGATTTGTCAATCCTGAAGAAAATGGACTCAGGTTGTATCCGAATCTTGTCCGGGAACCAGATCATATTTTGGTTTCCTGTCCTCCGAGCTTGCTTCCGGCAAATTACCAGATTTTCAGTCAGACCGGTTTGATAAAAAAACAGGGTGTTTTAAGTGAAGAGCAGAATTCATTCGCTATTGACGATTCATTTCAGACCGGAATCTATATTTTCAGGCTTCAGCATCAGGACTTTTTTCAGTCGCTGAAGTTTGAGGTTTTTATTTAAAATAAACAAAGCTAACAATACTATACCATGGCTAAACTAAAACACAGCATTTTTGCTACACTTTTTCTTGTTTTTGTCTTGAACCTTCAGGCACAAATCCTGAAAACCGAATGCCTGAATTCAAAAGTAAATCAGTACCAAAAAGCCGAATGGCAGATCGAATTAAAATCCGGCTGGACCAATCCTTATGCCGTTTCCGAAATTTCGCTGGACATGCTGATCACTTCATCTTCAGGCAAAAATCTGATTTTGCCTTGCTTTTATGAGTCGGGAAAGTCGGGAGAAAAATCGCTCTGGAAAGCCCGTTTTACCCCGCGCGAAACCGGAGTCTATTCTTATCAGTTCGAGTTGAAGGAAAAAGGGAAAGTAGTTTCCAGTCAGGCAAAAGCCGAGTTCAAAGTCAATGCTTCAAAAGGAAAAGGCTTCCTGAATCCGAATGATTTGTGGACTTTCAAATATGACAATGGCGAATTGTTCCGTGGCATAGGTGAAAACATTTGCTGGGAATCACGCGACACCGACGACTCAAAATACTTCGAAAAGCTTCACGAAGACAAGCGGTTCAACTACGATTATATGCTAAAAAAACTGGCTGCCAACGGTGGTAATTTTTTCCGTACCTGGATGATTTACTGGAACTTGCCTGTCGATTGGAAGACTGTGAGCAACAACCGCCGTTACCAGAATACAACTTCACCCTACAACGAAAGCGGGATGAAACGAATGGATCATCTGGTTCAGCTTTGCGATTCGCTGGGCATCCACATGATGCTGACGCTTGAAAGCCATGTCGGCTTCATGGGTGACGGCTGGAAAATGAGTAGTTACAATGTGGCAAATGGAGGCCCAGCTAAAACTCCGCTCGAATTTTTCACCCTTCCGGAGGCCAAACAGCAATACAAAAACAAGTTGCGCCTGATGGTTGCGCGTTATGGCTACAGCCCGTCGATTGGGGCCTGGGAATTTTTCAATGAAATTGATAACGCCATGTATGCCGGAAAGCCGGAAGACAGGATTCCCGACGCCGTGATTACGGCCTGGCACGACGAAATGAGCACCTACCTGAAAAGTGTCGATCCATATCAGCACCTGGTGACCACCAGCATTTCGCACCGCGATGTTCAGGGCATGAACGACCTGAAAAACATGGATTTCAACCAAAAACACATTTATAAAAATACCTCGGCTATTCCCGGAACGATTCGCGAGTACACGCAAAAACACAACAAACCTTATGTGATTGGGGAAGAAGGTTATGAATGGGACTGGAGCAAAAATTTCAACGATTTTGCCGGCGATATGGATAACGATTTTAAACGTGCTTTGTGGTTGGGAATGTTCAGCCCGACACCCATTCTGCCGATGAGCTGGTGGTGGGAATTCTTCGAGAACCGCGGCATGATGGGCTACTTTAAACAGGTAAGCGAAATGAACCGTACCATGCTCGATGCCGGAAATGGAAAGTTTGAATCGTTCGAGGTAAAAACCAACCAAAATGGCGTTCAGGCTTTTGGCGTTCGCTGCGGGAAAAAGAGCTTTGTTTACCTGTATAATTTAGGCGAAAATTGCGAAAACATTCAATTAAGCGGTTTGGAAATGCCAAAGACGAACGTAAAAATGACCCGTTTCGACTGTGAAACCGGAAAATCAGCCGGACAGAAATTCTCAGTTATGCCGGACAAAAGTATCAAAATGGAGGCTTTTCAAATTCAATCGAAAAGTAACACCATTCTGATTTGGGAATAATGTAAAAGTCTGAAGATGAAAACAACTTTTCCCAAATTTTTCAAACTGAGTTTTATCCTGATGATTTTTTCATATTCAGGAGTGACTTTTGCTGCCGACTACACCAACCCGTCGCGGGCCATTCAGTTCAACGTCAAATCCATTTTGAATGCGCGGATGGTCACCACTTTTTCAGGCGGAAAACTCGTCACCTGGAACAAAGGCGTGGATGGAACCTGGAGCGGACTTGCCACCCGAAGCGCTGCCGATGCCATGGGAAGCAAAGACCAAATCGCGTTTCCCGACAATGGCGTTTTTCTTGCCAATTCGTTTCATCCGGAAGTGGTCTTGAATTTTTCGAATACCGATGACACCGGAAATCAGGTTCGATTTTCCGACAAAAACGTTGCCGATTCGTTCTCTTTTCCGGTATCTGAAAATGCCTATTCAAACCTGTCGCTTTTTTTTATGAGCGCTTTCGGAACCAGCGAAATTTCTGTTGAAATCAGCTATTCCGATCAATCCAAAGAAGTTAAGAAGTTTTCGATTGAAGACTGGGCCGTTAAAGTTCCGGAGGCCGACGCCAAATATTTTCTGGCTTCGAACATGGCCAAATGGGGCTACAAAAACACCGAACTCGAAAAGGACAGTCACTACCTGATGGGGATAAATATTCAGCCTGACAGCAACAAAAAAGTGGTGAAAATTACCGTGAACAAATCGGCCTCGGAAACCACGCTGAGCTTTTGGGGCGCAACCGGATATGGCGCAGCCTCGGCAAACTTTACGATTCCCGGAAACTCACCGTTCATTTCATACGAAGGCCGGACGGTGATCACCGCCGAAGGAATTGTCGAATTGGGTTATCCGGGCATTGTTACGCGGGTCAGCTTTCGTGGAACCGAACTCTCGATGTCAGCCCGGACTTCCAGCGACGAACTTTACCTCGATGTGATCGTTGACGGCGGAAATCCTGTTTTCCTGAAAGTTCCGAAAGGCGAAACCAAAATTATTCTGGCACAAGGCCTGAAGTCGGGCTACCACCAAATTGCCATTTACAAGCGTGTTGAAAGTGCCGTCGGAATTCTTGAAGTGGTTTCGATGAATGTAACTGGCGAATTCCTTCCGGCACCGGAGCTTCCATCGAGGAAACTATTGTTCATGGGCGACTCCTTCACAGCTGGACAAGCCACCACAGTGGAAGATGGCGGCTTAATGGATCCGTCAAAAGCCATGCGGCAGAATGCCCGATTGAGTTATCCCCGGCTGCTGGCCAACCAACTGAATGCTCAGTGTCACATCATTGCCTACGCCGGACGTGGCATCGTTCGCGACTGGCAAGGCCTGAATACTGTTCGCTGCGCACCCGAATATTACGAAAATGCACTTCCTGACGATATTACCACTCGCTGGAATCCGGCGAATTATGTGCCTGATGTGATTGGCCTCTGCCTGGGCAACAATGATTTTGGCGTGGGTGTTCCCGACCAGATTGAATATGTCCGTGCTTTCGCCGAATTTGTAATGAAACTGCGGCACGATGCACCTGATGCGCACATTTTTCTGATTACCTCGCCAAGTCTCACCGACGAACCAGGTAAAGTACCAATGCGGACTGTGCAAAAAGCTTACCTCGACGAAGTCGTGCAACGATTGGGCGATTCGAAAATTCAGGTGGTACAGATTGCGCACTACGAAGGCGTCCCCGGTGATTTTCATCCGAGCGGAACCGCTCACCGGGCTGTGGCCAAAGAATTGGAGCCGGTTATCCGGAAAGCGCTCAACTGGTAATTTTACGATAGTCTTAACCAACAAAGTGATGGAATCCAATGAATACAACCTTTTAAACACTGATTTGATGAAAAATTCAGCAAAAGCAGCGATGATGATGCTTTTTTCGGTGGCATTTCTGACGGTGCATGCACAGATTCCGGCTGATTACCGGGGCAAACCATTTTCCGACGACAGCCTGGGTTTTAAAGGCCCGCAGGTGATCCCCGGACGGGTTGAACTGGCCTATTACGATTTTGGGGGTGAAGGAGTGGCCTATCACGACAGTACCTCAACCAACGACGGGGCAAAGCTCAATCATGAAGTTCACGATTATGGCAGTCACTGGCGACCCGGAGTACCCTACCACATTGCTTTTTTCCGTGAAAATGAAGGCGTTGACATTTCGTACACCAAAGACTGGGCCGATTACAAAAAACCCAATGTGGTTGAACCAAAGGTCAATCAGCTTTACATCGGGTGGGAAGCAAAAGGCGAATGGACCAATTACACCGTCGATGTCAAAGCGCCAGGCCGATATAAAATCATCACAGTTTATGCCAACCTTGACAACCAATCGGAGTTGTGGCTTAACAACCAATTCGCCGCAAAACTATACCTGCCCAAATACACCGGTTATTACCACTGGTGGGATCAGGCAACCATCGGCGAAATTGAATTTCCGAAGGCAGGATTGCAATTGCTCACCTTGAAATACAATACCGGCCCCAACCTGGCCTTCCTGGATTTTGTGATGATCAACTGAGTTTACAAATCATTATTAATCAGCTATAAATGAAACGAGCATGTTCGTTTAACACAAACATGGATGAATTGAAACGAAGTGA
>JBBIHV010000138.1:0-6576 GCA_037446835.1 Sunxiuqinia sp.
ATTTTCAAATTTTCACATCCTCAAATTCTCAAATCATTCAGCATTCAGCAAGGCCATTACTTCTGAATACATCTGCTCGTTCGAATAGCCGTCGATGTCAATCGATTTGGAACGACAGAATGCCACGCAGGTTCCGCAGCCCTGGCACAAAGCGGGGTTTACTTTGGCCACCCGCTTAATAACTTCGCCCTTCCGGTTGGTAATCAGTTCCTCCTCGATGGCCTGATACGGACAGGCTGTGGCACATAGAAAACATCCAACACAGGTTGAATAAACTGGTGCAGGTGAACGATTTACAACGGCAATCACCGGATCGCGGCTCAACTCATTCTGCGAAAACAAGATGGCCACTTTGGCGGCTGCTCCGGAAGCCTGTGAAACGGTTTCAGGAATATCTTTCGGGGCCTGACAGGCTCCGGCCAGGAAAATACCAGCTGTATTGGTTTCAACAGGTTTTAGTTTCGGATGCGCTTCCGAAAAGAAATTATAGGCATCATACGAAATGTGCATTTTTTGAGCCAGTTCTTCCGAGCCCGGATTGGCAACTGCTGCCGAGGCCAGCACCACCATATCGGCATCAATCTCCACAGGCTTGGCATTGAGCAAGGTATCAACCCCTTTCACCATCAGTTTGCCATTTTCCTCATATACTTTTGAAATTCGCCCCCGGATGTAGTTTACCTCATCCTCGACGATGGCGCGACGTGTAAATTCGTCGTAATTTTTTCCGCCGGCACGGATGTCCATGTAAAACACGTATGATTTTCCGTGGTGAACTTTATGCTGATAAAGCATGGCGTGTTTGGCCGTGTACATGCAGCAAATCTTCGAGCAGTATGGTTTTCCTTTAGCCGGGTCGCGTGAGCCGGCGCAGGCAATAAATACAATTTTCTCTGGAACCTTGCCATCCGACGGACGACGGATTTCGCCCAAGGTTGGTCCGGAAGCCGAAGCCAGTCGCTCGAACTGCAACCCGGTAATCACGTCCTTGTATTTGCCATAACCATATTCCGCGAATTCATTGGTTGGCATCACGTTAAATCCGGTGGCAACGACCACTGCGCCAACTTCCAATTCAACCAGCTCGTCTTCCTGATCGAAGCGGATGGCACCGGTGGGGCAGACTTTCTCGCAAACTTTACATTTGCCTTTCTGGTAGTACGAACAATTTTCTTTATCGATGACCGGTTTGTTAGGCACTGCCTGCGGAAACGGCACGTATATCGCGGTGCGAAATCCCAGGCCGGTATTAAATTCGCTGGGTATCTTCTTAGTCGGGCATTTGGTGGTGCAAAGCCCGCAACCGGTGCATAAATTTTCGTCGAGGCTTTTGGCTTTTTTCCGGATGGTGGCCTTGAAATTTCCGATGGAACCTTCCAGTTTTTCAAGTTCAGCATAAGTCATTAATTTAATGTTCGGATGCTGGGAAACTTCTACCATTCGGGGGGTGAGGATGCACTGCGAGCAATCGAGCGTTGGAAAAGTCTCAGAAAGCTGCGACATGTGGCCGCCAATCGAAGGGTCTTTTTCGACCAGTATGACCTGATGTCCGGCATTGGCAATGTCGAGGCTGGCCTGAATTCCGGCAATTCCTCCACCAATAACCAACGCTGATTTTGTAATTGGCACCTTAATCGCGTGGAGCGGTTTGTTGTATCTCACCTTTTGAACCAGCGTTCGGACAATGTCGATCGCTTTTTGCGTGGTTGCTTCGCTCTTCTCGTGAACCCACGAACAATGTTCCCTGAGGTTCGCCATTTCGCACAGGTAGGGGTTCAACCCGGCTTCGGCGCAGGCTTTGCGAAAAGTGGGCTCGTGCATGCGTGGAGAGCAGGCAGCCACCACCACACCGGTGAGCCCTTTTTCTTTGATCATTTGTTTGATGATCGTTTGTCCCGGATCGGAACACATGTATTTATAGTCTGTGCTGAATGCAACTCCTTCAAGCTTTCCCGCAACTTCAGCTACTTTGGCAACATCAACCGTCGCGCTGATATTTTCGCCGCAGTGACAGATAAAAACACCAATTTTGGACATATTCGTTGGTTTTTAACGATTAACAGTCAGGTTTACCGGAACAAAGTGCCGTTGTATTCCGGCCTGTTTAGGAGTAAGGCCCATTGCCAGCGCAATAGCCTGAGTAATATAAATGACCGGAATATCAACCTTCCGGTTTAAATACGAATCAATGGCCGGACGTCGCATATCCAGGTTTGAATGGCACATCGGACAGGCCACCACCAGCGCTTTTGCGCCACGGTTATCGGCATCGCGAACGATTTTTCCTGAAAGCTCGCCCACAATTTCGGTTTTCGAGACACTGAACCCGGCACCACAACATTCGGTTTTGAAAGACCAGTCGATGGGATTGGCGCCCAGTTTCTGCATGATTACATCCATCGTCTGCGGATCTTCAAAACGCTCGTCTTTCATGACTTTGTTCGGGCGGACGAGCAGGCAGCCGTAATAACAGGCCACATCGTAGGCAAGTGGCGCTTTCACCAACTCGTCGAGGCGCGGAACGATATATTTTTCGAGGAACTGTATCACGTTTAAAATTTTGAGATCGTTCTTCAGCGGCATCTGCAATTTCTCGACCACAATTTTTTTGAGTTCGGCTTTTTCGTTGAGCTCGTGCTGGGTCATCACCAGCCGGTTGAAACAGGCTGCGCACGGAACAACAATCTCTTCCATTTCGTCGAGTTCGGCCAGTGCCAGGTTCCGGGCAGGAAGTGTGAGCGAAAGCTCTTTATTCAGGTTATGGGCGGCGGTAGCGCCACAGCAGTTCCAGTCGCTTATTTCTTTCAGTTCAATGCCAGCAGCCTGCGCAATGGCAAGTACCGATTCGTTGTATTCTCGCGCTGAGCCAGTTAGCGAGCATCCGGGGTAAAATCCTAACTTCATGATTGATTGGTTTTTTTCTGGCCTTTGAATAAGCGGGAAAGACCTTTCCGGTCATTGATCCGCTCGGGCAAAATAGAAAGTTTTCCTTTGCTAAACATTTCCGGGGCAACCGTAATGTCCTGAAACAAGTTTCCGGAGTGCAATTTATAATCGATAACAAGTCCCATTTCGTGCAGGCGTCCGTTTCGTTCAATGGTATTCAGGAATGATTGATGAAAAGTCACAATATCGCGGGCGTCACGATGGACTTTTCCTTCGGCCAGCGAGCGCTGACGCAGGTAATCCATCACTTTCGGAATATCGAGTTCCATTGGGCAGCGCGAATAGCAGGTTTCGCAAGTTAAACACAACCAAATGCTCAGCGAACGGAGCAGTTGATCTTCCTCGACGGAGTCGCCCGATTGCAGCATGCGCATCACGACACTGGGCCGGATATCCATCCGATCGGCCACCGGGCAACCAGCGGTGCATTTGCCGCACTGGTAACATTCCCTGACGTTGACATCGGTTGATTGCCTGACTTTAAATGATAAATCTTCCTTATTCATCATGCCTCAAAATTAAGATCTCAATTTTTTATTTGGTTTCACCCTTTTTCGAAGTGGCCAAAACCATCTTCACGCCTACTTTGTTTCCGAGTTGCAAAACATCAACCATCGACTGTACCTCAATTGTGTTGTCGCACCTGACGATGGCAAAAGCGTTTTCGTTCCCGCGTTTCAATTTCAGTAGTTCAGGTTCAATATCCGAAAATGGCACCAGCTTATCGTTGATGTAATATTTCAAATCTTTGGTGATCGAAATAGCCATTTTTTCGGTTTGCTTATCAATTGAAGGCGATTTATTGGCTTGGGGAAGCGCCAGTTTGATTGCTCCCGGGGTGATCATGGTGGATACAATCAGGAAAAACAACATCAGGAAAAACATGATATCGCTGAAGGAATTCGAGAATACCTCGAACTGCTGCTTCCGCTCACTTCTGAAATTCATATCGAGGTATTGTTAATCAAATCAATAAACCGCACGCTGCGGTATTCCCAGTCCTGCACGAGTTTATTAATCCTGCTGTTTAAATAGTGGTATGAAATATAGGCAATGATACCAATGCTAAGTCCAACTCCTGAAGTGATCAATTTTTCGTACAAACCTCCTGAAATCAATGAGATACTGATATTATCGGCCAGCGAGATGTTGTAAAAGATCTTGATTACCCCTGAAATTGTACCGATAAATCCCAACATCGGGGCAATCCCGGCAATCACACCCAGAAAATACAAGTTCCCTTCGTATTTATACACCTCCAGTTTGCCTTCCATTTCCATCTGGTCGTAGATATCGCGAACTGGCCGGCCCAGATTTTTCAATCCTTTCACCAGGATACGCGATTCGGAGGTATTCGCAGTTTCACACAAAGTTACAGCGGCCTCAACTTTGCCCGATCGGATCAGTTCATTCAGCTTTTCAAAAAAAGCGGGGTCGAGCCTCCTCTGGCTTCTGAGATAAAAAAACCGATCGAAGAAAATAAAAACGGCAATTATTGAAAGTAAGAACAACGGCACCATCAACCATCCACCCTTCATGATCAGGTCAAAGAATGGTACTTCAGTAACAGTTTCAATTAAAAATATCATCAGAAAAAATTTTAGTAATTATTAAATTTATCAACTCAGGTATAGAACGTTGCAAAAGCCAACAAGGTATATTTTGCACAAGACTTTTTAAATCCTGAACCTTGAAAGATAAAAATTACCCTTCAGGATCAGGCAATTCAGGCTAATATCATCAAAATATACAAATTTTCGCTGAAGCTTGTGGAACGGTTGCTTTTGGAAAAACGGATACCCAGAAGCGAACGGGTTAAATTTGAGTTACCCGTTCAAATTTTAGCCCGTCAAAGATGGGCAAAAATTTCAGATTTAAAAGAAATTAGTCTGCTGCTTTATAATATCGGGCAACAAATTTCTGGGGCTTAAGATTATGTCTGAAACACCAAAATAGCGGAAAGTAACGTGATTTTAAGTTTTTGTAAAAACTTCGAACAGATGTTGTAAAATTTCTAAAAAAACAATTTTTAAGCCAATTAAATTAGCCACTTTTGCACCATTAATCAACCATTCATGTAATGACCAGAAAATTATTGATACGAGACGTGACACTTAGGGACGGCCAGCAGTCCCTTTTTGCAACACGCATGAAACAAGCCCAAATCGAGCGTGTTTTACCAATTTACAAAGAAGCTGGATTTTATGCGCTCGAAGTCTGGGGAGGGGCTGTGCCCGATTCCATCATGCGTTACCTGAACGAAGACCCGTGGGAACGGCTCGAAAAAATCAAAAAAGAGATTGGAAATATTTCCCACCTGACCGCTTTATCCCGTGGCCGGAATTTGTTCGGCTACAACCCCTATCCGGAATCTGTAATTGAAGGTTTTAACCGCAATGCCGTTCAATCGGGAATTTCGATCATGCGCATTTTTGACGCGCTGAACGACACCAGCAACATTCAATCGACCATCAAATATGTGAAAGAAAATGGCGGCCTTGCCGACTGCGTAACCTGTTACACAGTTGATCCAAAATTTACAAAAAAAGAACGCCTGAAAGCCCGCCTGAAAGGGAAACCATTGCCCAAAGCGATTTTCACGATCGACTATTTTGTGAACATGGCCAAAGAACTGGAAGGCATGGGAGCCGATCTGATCACGCTGAAAGATATGGCAGGCCTGATTCCGCCGCTTAAAGCCGGGAAAATCATTAAAGCCTTCAAGCAAAATGTGAAAATACCGATTGATTTCCACACACACTGCACACCTGGGTTTGGATTAGCTTCAGCACTGACAGCCATCCTGAACGGAGTGGATATTCTGGATACCGCCATCCTGAACTTCGCAGGTGGGCCGGCTGCCCCTTCATTTGAGCTGGTCCAGATTTTCTGCACCAAACTGGGGATTGAAACCGGGGTAAATTTGGATGCCGTTGTCCGGATTAATAAAATCCTGAAAGAAATTCGCCTGGAAATGGCTGATATCGATAGTTATAAAGTCTATCCGATAGATTTCGACATTACCAAAGACCAATTACCGGCCCACATTGATCAATATTTCAATGAAGCCATTGATTATGCGAAAGCCAACGACGAAGAACACTTGATGGACGTTTGCGGAAAAATTGAGAAATATTTCAATTTCCCCGATCCCGACGAAAAGGTGAAATTTGCCGAAGTTCCGGGCGGAATGTACACCAACATGCTTGCCCAGCTAAAACAATTGAAACAGGAAGAACTGTTGCCAAGGGTACTGGAAGTCATTCCAACGGTTCGGCTGGCAGCCGGATGCCCCCCGCTGGTGACCCCAACCAGCCAGATTGTGGGCGCACAGGCCGTGAATTGCGTAATCGACGAAAAGAACGGAAAACCTTTTTACACCAACAATTCCATTCAGTTTGTGAACCTGGTAAAAGGATCGTATGGAAAAACCCCCATCCCGGTTGATCCTGACTTCCGCGAAAAAATAACAGGTACACCAGACGAAATTCCGTTTAACACCGCGAATTACGAAAAACAAGCGAATCCATCGTTTCCAAAATATGGCGACCAGGTGAAACTGGCCATGAATGAAAAGGAAGAATTGCTTCTCGAATTGTTTCCCAACGTGGCCAATAAATTCCTTCAGGA
>JBBIHV010000138.1:6676-9772 GCA_037446835.1 Sunxiuqinia sp.
AATTTCGACTTAGACTTTTTTCTTCCGGTACCTGATAACCAGATAAGCTACAAAAATGACTCCTATTCCGAACAGGGCAAATGAAAGTTCGTGCATATATTTAATAAGCAAATCCTGCTGCGAATAAACTGAATAGCTGAGTGTTGCCAGTATGATGTGCCAGATACCCGAACCCAATGCGGTAAATAAAATAAACTTGCCGACATTCATTCTGGCCAGACCGGCAGGAATAGAAATTAAATGACGGATTCCCGGGATCAGCCGCCCGACGAAAGTTGAACTGCGCCCATGACGGTTAAAATAAGCTTCGGCATGTTCTACTTTCGATTTGTTCAGCAAAAACATTTTACCAACTCTTGAATCGGCTAGCCTGTAAACGATAACCCGCCCCAACCATCGGGCCATGAAATAATTGAACATGGCGCCAATAACCGCCCCCAATGTTGCGAACAAAACAACCAGAAAAATATTTAACTCTCCGGTATCTAAAGCTTTCCATATTGCAGGCGGGATAACCGCTTCAGATGGCAGCGGAACAAATGAACTTTCAATAGCCATCAATAGAATAATGGTAAAATAGTTCATGTGTTGCATGTACCATTCGGCGAGTGATTTAAAGAATTCGAGCATCAGTTTTTATATTTACGATTAAACGATTTACCTAAAAAAGTTCGGAGTGCCTAGAGTTCGGAGTGCCTAGATTTGAAAAACATATCCTCAAATTTCCACATTTCCAAATCTTCAAATCTTCAAATCAATGGGTTTCAATCCATTTCCGGGCATTCACGAAAGCTTCCATCCAGGGAGCAATTTCGTCAAATTTCCGTTCCTGCGGGTAATACGGCCAATGATAAGGTTTGAAAGCCCGTTCCAAGTGCGGCATCATGACCAAATGGCGGCCATCTTCTGAACACAGCGAAGCCACATTGTAATCGGATCCGTTCGGGTTTCCGGGATAGGCCACATTCGAGTATTTCATAGGAACCTGATAAGCCGATTCTTCCTGGGGCAAACTGAATTTTCCTTCACCGTGCGCTACCCAGGCCCCAAGTTTCATTCCGGCCATTGAGCCAAGCATCACCGATTTATTCGAAAGAATTTCGACACCGACAAAGCCGGATTCAAATTTATGCGATTCGTTGTGCAACATTTTAGGTTGTTCAGCACGTTCAGGGTAAACCAGGCCCAACTCAACCATCAGTTGGCAGCCGTTGCAAACACCCAAGCTCAAAGTGTCTTCACGTTTGTAGAAATTATCAAGAGCCAGCTTGGCGGCTTCGTTGTATTTGAAAGCTCCAGCCCACCCTTTGGCCGAACCAAGTACGTCTGAATTGGAGAAACCGCCCACAAACACAATCAGGTTCACATCTTCGAGCGTTTCGCGCCCGGCGATCAGGTCGGTCATGTGCACATCTTTTACATCCATCCCCGCCAAATACATCATGTATGCCATTTCACGGTCGCCATTGACTCCCTTTTCCCGGATAATGGCAGCGCGGATTCCGCTTGGCTGGCGGCGTTTCAGGTCGATGCCCAAATCGGCAGCCTTTCCGGAGAAACTTTTGAAATCGTACTTCAGCTCGTTCTTTTTATAATTCTTGAAACGTTCCAATGCCAGTTTTTCTCCGGATTGTTTCCGGTCGAGCAGGTATGATGACGTGAACCACAAATCGCGCAACGAATTCAGGTCGAAATTAAACTCATCATTCCCGTTTTTCAGAATAAATTCACGTCTTCCTGAAGGTTTTCCAATCAACACAAAATTAACTCCTGAAGCATTCAGTTTGGCTTCAAAAGCTGCGGTATCGGACACCTGAACCACCACGCCGGGATTTTCGCTGAACAGCAGTTTTACACTGTCGGCTTCACCAATTCCGCTTAAATCAAGCTTCATTCCTGAATAGTTATCAGCAAAACACATTTCCAGAAGCGTGGTAATCAAGCCTCCTGAAGAAATGTCGTGACCTGCCAGTATATTTTTGTCTTCAATGCAATCCTGAATCGCGTTGAAGGCTGCTGCAAAGTATCGGGAATCAGCAACAGAAGGCGCTTCGTTGCCCAGTTTATTGATGATCTGTGAGAAAGCGCTTCCGCCCAGACAACGGTCCATTTTCGAGAAATCAACAAAATAAATCGACGATTTCAGATCGTTAATCAGCACCGGCTCAACCACTTTTTTCACATCCGAAACTTCAGCCGAAGCTGATATGATGACCGTCCCGGGCGAGTAAACCACACCATCCTTGTATTTTTGGGTCATCGACATGGAATCTTTTCCGGTCGGAATATTGATCCCCAGTTCGCAGGCAAAATCGCTGGCCGCCTTTACAGCTTTGTAAATGCGCGCATTTTCGCCTTCATTCTTGGCAGGCCACATCCAGTTGGCACTCAGCGAAACACCTTTCAACTGATCGGAAAGCGGAGCAAAAACAAGGTTGGTCAACGATTCTGCAATTGAAAGTACCGATCCGGCTTCAGCATCGACCAACGCTGCAACTGGCGCGTGACCGATGGTAGTTGCCAATCCTTTTTCACCCTGATAATCGAGGGTAATTATGCCCACATTATTCAGGGGAAGTTGTAATTGCCCGACACACTGCTGTTTGGCAATGCGTCCGGTTACCGAGCGGTCAACCTTGTTGGTGAGCCAGTCTTTGCAGGCAACCGATTCCAGTTGCAAAACATCTTCGAGGTAATCTTCCAGTTTAGCGGGTTCGTATTCCAGATCAGCAAATTTTTCTGTGCGGGTAGTGTCGGTCAACACCGTTTTTGGCGGTTTCCCAAACATGTACGACAGCTGCCAATCGATTGGTTTTTCGCCGGTTTTCGAGTTTTCGAAGGTAAACTGCATGTCTCCGGTAGCTTCACCAATCACATACATCGGGGCCCGTTCGCGGGCGGCAATACGCTGAAGAAGCGGCACATCCTTTTCGTGCATCACCAGCCCCATGCGCTCCTGCGATTCGTTGCCAATGATTTCTTTTTGCGAAAGGGTCGGGTCGCCGACAGGCAATTTCGAGGTGTCGATTTTCCCTCCGGTCGCTTCAACCAATTCCGATAGGCAATTGAGATGGCCTCCAGCGCCATGGTCGTGCA
>JBBIHV010000139.1:0-2778 GCA_037446835.1 Sunxiuqinia sp.
GTACGCGCTCGAAAGTATGACCCAGCCAACCGTGTGGATCGTGGGCGGTATTGATAAGGGAAACGATTACTCCGAATTGTACGAATTGGTAAAATCGAAGGTAAAAGCCATTGTTTGCCTGGGAAAAGACAATTCAAAAATTCTGGAAGCCTTCAGAAACATTGGGGTCGATATGGTTGAGACCCAATCGATGGACGATGCGGTGCGCTCGGCCTATTACCTGGCCAAAAATGGCGACACGGTACTGCTTTCGCCGGCATGTGCCAGTTTCGATTTATTCGAAAATTACGAAGATCGTGGGTATCAGTTTAAACAAGCAGTAAGGGAATTGTAAAATGGCAGGCGCACTGGCTAAAATATTCAAGGGAGACCGTACACTTTGGGTGGTCATGATTTTTTTATCGTTGATCTCACTGGTAATCGTTTATAGTGCAACCGGAAAGCTGGCGTATCGCGAAGCAAACGGGAACACCATGTATTACCTCATCCGTCAGGTAGTGTTTATCCTGACCGGCTTCGGCATTATGCTTCTCCTGGTCAATATTGTTCCGGTAGTTATTTATTTTAAAATCTCGCCGACATTAATCGGGATTACCATTGCGGCGCTCATTTTAGCAATTATTCAATATCATTTCACCGGAAATGCAGATAAAGAAACCTCACGTTCATTAAATCTGCCCTTCTTTAGCTTTCAGCCGGCCGAGCTGGCCAAAATTGCGCTGGTTATGTATGCTTCGCGGATGCTGTCGAAAGCACAGCGGACCGAAGAAGAACTTAAAATAGCATTTTACTGGATAACAGGCGTTTCAGGTGTTGTTTGCTTCCTGATTTTTATGAGCAATTTTTCGACCGCTGCGCTCATCTTCGTTACCATTCTTATCCTGATGCTGATTGCACGTGTTTCGTTCAAATATATCCTTTCGCTGGTAGGGATCGGTATTCTTGCCGTTTTGCTGGTTTATGGCGCCGCCAGTATTTTCCCCAACAGCATCGGAAAAATGGGCCGCATCCAAACGGTTAAAGGGCGAATCGACGACTTTGTTTATGGCGACAACAATGCTGTGAACGGTACCACCCAGGCCGATTATGCCCGACTGGCTGTTTTCGAAGGCGGGATGATCGGGAAAGGCCCCGGGAACAGTGAAGTGAGCAATTACATGGAAGCCGGGTACAACGACTTTATTTATGCCATCTTCATTGAAGAATATGGTTTTGTTGGCGGTGCATTCCTGGCCATGCTCTATCTGATCTTGTTGTTTCGCGGCGTTATTATCGTCAGGAGGTGCGACCGGACTTTCCCGGCGTTTATGGTCACCGGGCTGGTGCTGCTCATGACTTTTCAGGCCTTTATCAATATGGCCGTTTCGGTAGGTGCGGTGCCGGTAACCGGGCAACCCTTGCCGTGGGTCAGCATGGGAGGTTCGTCGATGTTGTTTACGGCTGCATCTTTCGGGATTATTCTGGCAGTAAGTGCAAACAATCAAAAAAATAAAGATACAGCCGAACAATTGGTTGTGGTTGACACACCTAACGAAGACCAGGCCTTATGAAAAATTTAAAAGTCATAATCAGCGGAGGAGGAACCGGGGGACACATTTTCCCGGCCATTTCCATTGCCAACGAACTGAAAGACCGAGTACCCGGTATCGACATTTTGTTTGTGGGCGCCTTGGGCAAAATGGAAATGGAGCGCGTCCCGGCTGCCGGTTACCGTATCGTTGGCTTGCCTGTGGTAGGGCTTCCCCGAAACATTTCCTTCAAAATGCTGGTATTTTTGCTGAAGTTGCTTCAAAGTATGCGATTGGCAAAAAAAATAATCAGGGAATTTAAACCTGATGTGGCTGTGGGCGTTGGCGGGTTTGCCAGCGGCCCAATCCTGAAAGCTGCCGTCCGGAAAAGAGTGCCGGCCGTACTTCAGGAACAAAACTCGTATGCCGGGGTCACCAATAAAATGCTGGCTATTGACGTGAACAAAATTTGCGTGGCCTATCCGCACATGGAACGTTATTTTCCGCCTGAAAAGCTTGTAATGACAGGCAATCCGGTGCGTAAAAACCTGATCGGCGCAGTGGCCGATAAGTCTGAGGCGAGAGAATTTTTTAAACTGAATGCCGATCAGCCGGTGGTGCTCATTGTAGGCGGAAGCCTGGGCGCCCGGACAATCAACGAAAGCGTGATGGCCAATCTCGACCTGATCCGAAAATCGGGTGCTCAGGTTATCTGGCAGACCGGAAGTATTTATTACCGCGAAATCACGAACCGTTTGGGAAGCGAAACACCTGACAATCTGCATGTACTGGAATTTGTGTCGCGCATGGACCTGGCTTATGCCGTGGCCGAAGTGGTTATTTCGCGGGCCGGGGCGGGTACCATTTCTGAGCTGTGTTTGCTCGGAAAACCTTGTGTACTGGTGCCATCGCCCAATGTGGCCGAAGACCATCAGACCAAAAATGCACTGGCGTTGGTTGAAAACAATGCTGCTATGTTAATAAAAGATGCCGATTCGAAGGAACATTTATTGAAAGAAACATTTAGCTTGCTGACTGATAAACAGCGTTTAGAAAGCCTTTCAGAAAATATTCGGGTATTGGGACGGCCCCATGCCGCGAAAGAAATTGTGGATGTTATTCTGGAAGTAATACAAAGCCCCCTTCCCGTTCCCCCTCAGGGGGAAAGCCTGGGGCAGTGATTTACTATTGTTTTTAGCTCCGAAGGAGCGAAATATGGGTAGTCAGGTGAAAAGAGGTGAAAAGAAAACCGTCCGCGAGCAAAAGATGA
>JBBIHV010000139.1:2878-9664 GCA_037446835.1 Sunxiuqinia sp.
AAAGATGAGATTGTAAAATATTAAACGAATGCTGAAATTGACCGACATAAAACAAGTGTATTTCCTGGGGATAGGAGGAATTGGGATGAGCGCCCTGGCTCGTTATTTTGCAAGCCAGGGCATTGCTGTTTCCGGATACGACCGAACGGCAACCGACTTGACCGCGGCTCTTGAAAACGAAGGGATTTTGGCCCATTACGATGACAATCCTTCCCTTTTGCCCGCCAATCTTGAGGTTTCCGATTCGCTCATCGTTTACACACCGGCGGTTCCGGCCACGCACAGCGAATTAAACGACCTGATTAGCCGGGGATTCACCATCCATAAACGGGCAGAGGTTTTGGGGATCATCTGCAACAGCCGCCGGACAATTGCCATTGCCGGAACACACGGAAAAACTTCGGTATCGACCATTACGGCCCACATCCTGAAATCATCGGCCCTGGGATGCGCTGCTTTTTTAGGTGGAATTTCGAAAAACTATCAGTCAAACCTGCTGCTCGATTCTACCGGAAGCAATTGGGTGGTGGCCGAAGCCGACGAATTCGACCGTTCGTTTTTGCACCTGAACCCCGAATTGGCCGTCATCACTTCGATGGATGCCGACCACCTCGATATTTACGGGTCGCACGAAAAAGTCATTGAAAGTTTTAAACTGTTTGCCAGTCAAATTAAAGATGGCGGGGCCCTTGTTCTGAAAAAAGGACTTCCGGTTGGAAATGAGCCTGGAGCCAAATACAAATCATTTACTTATTCGATAACCGGAACGGCTGATTTCTGTGCCGAAAACATTGAACTCAAACAAGGCTTTTATCAGTTCGACCTGAAAACCCCGGAAATCAGGATTGAAAAGCTGGTTTTGAACTATCCGGGGCTGCTGAATGTCGAGAATGCTGTGGCTGCTTCGGCTGTTGCTTTGCTGGCAGGCGTCTCTGCTGATTCTGTCCGGACGGCTCTGGCAACCTATTCCGGAGTAAAACGCCGTTTCGATATTCATCTGAACAACGGAACTTATTTGTTGATTGACGATTACGCCCATCATCCGGAAGAACTTCGGGCAACCATTCAGTCGGTCCGCGAACTTTATAAAGACCGGGTCATTACCGGCGTGTTTCAGCCGCATTTGTACAGTCGGACGAAGGATTTTGCCCAAGGGTTTGCCCAAAGCCTCGACCTGCTCGACGAGATTGTGCTGCTGAATATTTATCCGGCCCGCGAACTGCCCATCGAGGGGGTCAGTTCGGAATTGATTTTCAATCAAATAAAAAACAAAAATAAAAAAATGTGCCAGCGGTCGGATTTGCAAAAACTGGCAGCAACATTTAAACCGGGCGTTGTAATTATGATGGGCGCCGGCGACATCGACGGCTTGGTTGAACCGGTAAAAGAAGAATTACTGAAGCGTAAAAATGGTTAAAAAAATTTTTATCATATTGGGTTGGCTGTGTCTGGTTGGGTTCATCGGATTTACCTTTTTTTTCGTTTATTCCGAGCATGAGTCTGTCCGCTGCCGTTCCATTGAAGTTAACATCAGGCCAGGTTCGCCAAAGTTTATCGACGAAACTGAAATTGCAGGGTTGATCGAGAAATCAGGAGAACCGGTGACGGGTCACATCCTGGCAAAAATTAACATATACAAAATTGAAACCAAGCTCAACACCTATGCCACTTTGAACAACATTGAAATTTTCAGGAAAGTGGAAGCAAACGGTTTTTCGTTCCGGGGCAAACTGGTGGTCAATGTTGACGAACGGACCCCGCTTCTCCGGGTGAAAAATGCAACCGACGATTATTATCTTGACAGCGAAGGGGTTAGCATTCCGGTTTCGACAAAAATTGTTGATCGGATTTTAATTGTCAGCGGAACGATCCCGGATGATATAACCAAAAAAGGCCTCCTGAAAATGGCTGATTTTGTGAACAAAGATGATTTTTGGAAAGCTCAGATCGAACAGGTCTTTGTTCAGCCAAACGGAGAACTGCTTTTGGTTCCGCAAGTAGGCGATTACCTGATTGAGTTTGGCACTCCGGAAGATTTTGAATTAAAATTCAGGAACCTGAAAGCTGTTTATCAGCAAGGGTTTAAATATATGGGATGGAACAGGTATAAAATCATTAGTGTGAAATATCGGAACCAGGTTGTTTGTACAAAAAAATAGATTATGGACAAGAACGAAAAAATTTTTGCTGCGGTTGACATTGGATCCACAAAAGTGGTAGCACTTGCCGCGAAAAAGAATGAAGATGGTAAAATTCAGGTTGTTGGGCTTGGCCATAGTCCGTCGCGCGGGGTTAAGCGAGGGGTGGTTTTTAATGTGGAAGAAGCATTTGCTGCCATCAGCGATGCGGTAGGGCAGGCTGAACGCTTAAGCGGACAGGACATCGAAGCGGTTTATGTAAACATTTCGGGCCAGCAGTTAACCACTTTGACCTCGCACCAGCAACGCATGTTGGGCCGCGACCAATGCGTTTCGGAACACGACATTGATCAAATGATGGAACAGGCCCGAAAGACCGACCTTCCGGAGGAAATGACCGTTTATCACATTAATCCTGAATCTTATACCATTGGCAACGAACAGCTTTACACAAACGTAGTCGGGGCCATTGGCGAAAAAATTGAAGGAACATTTAAAGTCCATATTGCCCCTGATTCGTACCAGCGGAACATTGCTTTATGTTTCGACCGGGGGTCGATCAGGGTGCAAAAAGCGATTCTCGACCCAATCGCATCTTCTGAAGTTGTACTTTCTGATGACGAAAAGGAAGCGGGCGTGGCTTTGGTTGACATTGGCGGCGGGACCACCAAAATATCTATTTTCTGCGAAGGGGTTTTGTGTTTTACTTCCATGGTGCCATTTGGAGGCAACGTAGTAACCAAAGACATAAAAGAAGGTTGCTTAATTACCCTGAAAGATGCCGAGGTTATGAAAAAGAAATTTGGCCAGGCCATGGGTGATTTCGCTCCTGACAACAAAGTGGTCAGCATTTCAATTGAAGGTTGGGAGCCGCGCCAGATTTCGTTTAAAAACCTGGCCCACATTATTCAGGCCCGGATGGACGAAATTATTGGGCAATTCTTTCTTCAGATCCGGAAATCGGGATATGTCGATAAACTTGGCGCAGGGATCGTGCTGACCGGGGGAACTTCCTTATTGCCAAACCTGGCCCAACTGGTTAAATTCCATACCGGCTTCGATGTAAGGGTTGGAAAGCCAAACATTCATTCGTTTGTTGCCATGAAAGAATTGGACGACCCCAAATTTTCGACCGTTTTGGGTTTGTTAAAAATGGCTTCCGAAGACAACGGGCAAACCGGAAAGAAAGGACGGCGGTTGAAAAAACCCAAATCAAACGAACCCGGGATTATCAAAACCATGCAAACAAGAATCGTTCAGGGGGTTATCGGCTTTTTTGAAGATGTGCCGCCTGATACGGAAATGACTTAATATAACAATAATCAAAGTCTGCCAAATGATCGATGAACTACTTAACTTCGGATTAGAGCGTGCCAACTCGTCCATCATCAAAGTAATCGGTGTTGGGGGTGGTGGCTGCAATGCCGTCAAAAACATGTTTGAAGAAGGCATTGAAGGTGTAAATTTTATTGTATGCAACACCGATGCGCAAGCCATGCGAAACAACCCGGTGCCGGTACGCATCCAACTGGGTGTTACGCTAACGGAAGGCCGGGGGGCCGGAAACCTGCCTGAACAAGGCGAACAGGCTGCCATTGAAAACCTGCAGGACATCCGGGCTGTGCTCGAACCAGCAACCAAAATGGTGTTCATCACTGCCGGAATGGGTGGTGGAACCGGAACCGGCGCTGCCCCCGTGATCGCCCGCCTGGCCCGCGAGTTGGACATTCTGACCATTGCCGTGGTAACAATCCCGTCGAAATCGGAAGGCAAAAGACGGTTCGACCAGGCGCTCGAAGGGGTTGATAAACTAAAAAGCCAGGTGGACAGTATGCTGGTGATCAGCAACGAAAAACTGCATAAAATTTACGGAAACCTTCCGGCCTCGCAGGCATTTAAAAAAGCCGACAACATTATTACCACCGCAGTTAAAGGGGTTGCCGAAATTATTACCCTCCACGGAAACATCAACATCGACTTTGCCGACGTAAGCACGGTGATGGCAGGCAGCGAGGTTTTCATCATGGGAACCGGTTTTGCCGATGGGCCCGACCGTGCCATGAACGCCGTCAGGCAGGCGCTCGAATCGCCTTTGCTCGACAGCAGCAGCATCCGCGGGACAAAGGACATCCTGCTCAACATCATTTCCGGAGAAGATGAAATTACAATGGGCGAAATCGGAGAAATCATTGATTATCTTCAGGATGAAGCCGGTCAGGATGCCACGATAATCTGGGGGAATGGCATTGATAAAAAACTGGGGAGCAAAATCAGCGTGACCATCATTGCCACCGGTTTCGATGTGAACCCGAACCGGCTGTTCCAAACATCTGAAGTGGTTGAACTGGAACTGGAAACCGAAAGCAGCAGTTTTGAAATTAACCTGGAAGATGAAAATCCGTTTGAAAGTGTTTTGACGACTTCCCCGGCTCACGAAAACGGTAGGGAAACGCTGAAAGGAACAATCAGGCAGGACAGGCCTCGTGCCGAAAAACCAAGGAAAAAGGCCAAAAAAAGCAGGAACGAACTTGTCGGAGAATCGGAAGCCGAAAATGCCAACGTTGACAGTTGGTTTTTCAGGCAATTCTCGCGGTTCTTCGACGATAAAGCGGCAACGGGTCCGGGAGAAAATACAAACAATTGATTTATTTACACGAAAAAAAAATAAAAACATGTCAAACGAAATCATGAATTTTGATTTAACCGTAAATTCAGGTTCAATCATCAAGGTAATTGGAGTTGGTGGTGGTGGTGGAAATGCAGTGAACCACATGTACCGGCAGGGAATTCGTGACGTGGACTTTATGGTTTGCAACACCGATGCACAGGCATTGATTAACAGTCCGGTTCCTTACAAAGTTCAATTGGGGTCGTCGCTCACCGAAGGGCGCGGGGCAGGCAACAAACCGGAAACGGGCCGCGAAGCTGCTATCGAAAATATTGAGGATGTAAAAAAAGTATTAAGCAACAATACCAAAATGGTATTCATTACAGCCGGAATGGGCGGTGGAACAGGTACTGGTGGTGCGCCGGTCATTGCACAGGCAGCCCGCGAACTCGGAATCCTCACGGTTGGCATCGTCACCATCCCGTTCAGGAACGAAGGACGCCGCAGGATTAAACAGGCGGTGGAAGGGATTTCGGCCATGGAATCGCACGTCGATTCGTTGCTGGTTATCAACAACGAACGGATACGCGAAATGTATGGCGATTCGAAAATTTCGGATGCCTTTGCCAAAGCCGACAATATCCTGACCACAGCCGCAAAAGGGATTGCCGAAATTATTACCGTTCCGGGATACATCAACGTTGACTTTGCCGATGTGGAAACCGTAATGCGGAACAGTGGGGTGGCCCTGATGGGGACCGGAATTGCCTCGGGGCCAAACCGGGCCGTGATTGCAGTAGAACAAGCCTTAAACTCGCCCTTGCTGAACAACAACGACATCCTGGGCGCACGGAATATCCTGCTGAATATCACTTCAGGAATTGAAGAAATTACGATGGACGAAATTGGCGACATTACCGATTTTGTTCAGGAGAAAGCCGGCAATTCGGCCGACCTGATCTGGGGAAATGGCGTTGACGAAGCACTGGGCGACCAGATTTCAGTAACCATTATTGCAACCGGTTTCAGCACAAGCAGCATTCCTGAAATGGTGATCAATAAAAATCAGGAAAAAACCTACCACACCTTGCAGGACGAAGTTTCGGAAGTAAACCCGGTTGCCAAGAAAGAAACAAAAACTTCAGTCGAAAGTGAATTGTATGGTTCGAAAACAGCCAAACAAAAGACGTTTGAATTTGAAATTAACGCCGGAGGTTACGACGATTTCGAGGAATTGTATGGCCACAATCCTGCCAAAAAAGATGCTTACAGCCAAGTGAACGATCCGGTTGATGTTACTGAAACTTCGGAAGAAGCTGTTGATGAATTGGAAAATATTCCCGCTTACCGCCGGAAAAATTCGAAATTCTTTGGGTTTAAAAAAAAAGTTGACGAGAAATTTTCCCGAATGAGTATTTCACCGGATGAAAATAATAATGTAACTTTACGCGACAACAATTCCTATTTGCACGATAACGTTGACTAATTTTTTTGATGATGGGCATATTCGATCAGATAAGCAGTGATATAATGGACGCGATGAAAGCACGTGAAAAAGAAAAACTCGAAGCTTTGCGCGGGATTAAAAAAGTGATGATCGAAGCCAAATCGGCAGCGGGTGCAACGGGTGAATTAACCGATCAGGAATGCCTGAAGATTATCCAGAAATTAGCCAAACAGGGAACCGATTCGGCAACAATTTACAAGGAACAGGGACGGAACGACCTGTATGAATCGGAAATGTTTCAGGTCCGTGTTTTTGAAACCTATCTGCCGGCCAAAATGTCGGATGCTGAATTATCCGAAGCCGTTCAGCAGTTTATTTCAGAAGTTGGCGCATCAGGCATGAAAGACATGGGAAAAGTAATGGGGATCGCTTCCAAAAAGCTGGCCGGCCTGGCCGAAGGGAAGGACATCTCAGACAAAGTGAAAGCGCTTTTAAGCTAAAGATAGAATGTCGGGACTTGAGCTCTCAAGTTTTGTGCATTTGGGGTGGAAAAAGGAAAGCGGGCAGAGGCCCGCTTTCTCATTTTAGATACC
>JBBIHV010000140.1:0-9486 GCA_037446835.1 Sunxiuqinia sp.
GTCAATTCAAGGGTTTCGTCTTTCCTGATCTCGGTTTTGCAAGGTTTGGCCTCCCCAATTTCGAACGTGGTGTAACTCAATCCGTAGCCAAACGGGAAAAGCGCATCGTTCATAAACCGGTAGGTGCGGCCTTTCATCGAGTAGTCTTCAAAATCTTTGAGTTGATCCGAACTTTTATAGAAGGTGACGGGCAGTTTTCCTGAAGGATTGTAATCGCCGAAAAGCACATCAGCAACGGCTTGTCCGCCCGATTCGCCTCCGTACCATGCCTGAAGAATGGCATCGCAGGTTTCGGTTTCAGGAGTAAAAGCAATGGCCGAGCCCGAACAATTAACAAAAATTACCTTCTTTCCGGCTTGCTTCAGTGCTTTCAAACAATTTCGCTGAACAGCAGGAAGATCGATGTTGGTGCGGTCGCCACCTTTGAAACCAGGATAGGATACCGGCATTTCTTCGCCTTCGAGTACTGTGGAAAGGCCGCCAACAAACACAACCACGTCAGTACCTTTCAGTTTACTGATCAAGTTGGTGTAGTCAACATCCACTTCTTTGCCAAAATTGAATTCGATATTGGCTTCCCAATTGTTTAACTGGGCAAATCGCATTTCAATTTTGTATTTTTTACCAGCTTCAACCTTGTATGGAATCCGGGAAATCAGCACCCTCCAGTTATTAAACTTCCTGACCGACTCACCATTTACCAACAATTCAAAATATCCGGCAGCTCCGCATTTGAATACAATTTCTTCCGTTTTAGGCGCTTGGAATTCCGTTTCATATTTTGCCGAAAAACCTTCAAGCTTAACTCCTGAAGCAAATTCGTGCTGCCCGGCTGTGGTTAATTTGATTGGGTCTGTAATCTGCTGCGTTGCTACAATATTACCCGAACGGTCAGCGGTATTCCAGTAGGTGGCTTTAAAACCTTTTTTACCATCAACCGAACAATTCGGGAAATAGCTGTCAGTCACTTTATCCTCCACCAAATCGCATCCTTTGTCGTAGATTACATTTTTGGCTGAAAGTTTTGAAGTTATTCCGTCGAGAATGGAAATCGTCATGACTGGTGTTCCGTTATAATTTCCCCACAACATGGGTTTATTATCGGCATTTGGGCCAACCACCGCAATTTTGCTGGTTTTCTTCAAAGGAAGAATATTGTTTTTATTCTGAAGCAGTGTCATTGTTTCGCGGGCCATGTCCAGCGCAAGTTTCCGGTGCTCTTCGTTATTCACAACCGACATGGGAATTTTTGTCCAGGGCACAATTGCATCGTCGTCCATTTCGCCCAGGTCGAAACGGCCAACCATCACACGCATCACATGTTTGTTAATTTCATCTTCGGTAATCAAACCCCTTTCAACTGCTTCCGGCAATTTCTTGTAATTGTGGTCATTCCACTGGCACTCCACATCGGTTCCGGCCCAAACGCCCTTTGATGCCGCATGAACAGCATCCGAAGAAACTTTATGGCTGGTATAGAAATCGCCAATTGCCCCGCAATCGGAAACAACCAGATACTTAAAACCCCATTCATCACGCAAAATTCTTTGAAGCAACCTGGTGCTGCCGCAGCAGGGTTCATCGTCCAGACGCTGATAGGCACACATCACCTCGCGGACATCGGCTTTCTGGACTAAAGATTTGAACGCCGGAAGATAGGTTTCCCAAAGGTCGCGCGGATCAACATTGTTCAAGTTGAGTGTATGGCGGCTCCATTCCGGGCCCGAGTGAACGGCGAAATGCTTGGCGCAGGCCAGCAATTTCCGGTATTTGGCATCGGCAGGGCCTTGCAAACCTTTCACCACCTGAATACCCATGCGCGAAGTCAGGTAAGGATCTTCGCCATAAGTTTCCTGACCACGTCCCCAGCGCGGATCGCGAAAGATGTTGACATTGGGTGTCCAGACCGACAGACTTAGAAAACGCCTGTTTTCCTGACCATTCCGGCAAGCTTCGTTGTATTTGGCGCGGGTTTCGTCTGAAACAGCGTTGAAAATCTGATAAACCAGTGCATCGTCGAACGAGGCCGCCATACCAATTGGTTCCGGAAAAACAGTCACGTTTCCGTTGTTGGCCAGGCCGTGCAGCGCTTCGCTCCACCAGTTGAATTTTTTAATTCCCAAACGCGGAATGGCGTCAGAGATGTCACACATCAGGGTTGCTTTCTCTTCAAGTGTTAACCTTGAAATCAAATCTTTAGCCCGTTCTTCTGAACTAAGTTTTGGGTTTTGATAGGGATATTGTTGTGCCCATACGCTGATAGCGAATAGGTAACAAAAGGTAATTAGAACTGCTTTTTTCATATTTAAGGATTTAGTCAATTTCTATAATTTGACCGGTTATTGTATTGGTTTTAAACTGGCGGCAAAACCACCACGGCGAAGCATTTTCACTTCTACGGATGAAGATTTATCAACTACCATATATTGAGTAGAAAATTGTTTGTCATGCTCTCCATCTGCTATCAACGTGAGCTTATATTTTGCGCCTTCAGGCAAAAAATCAAATTTTAGGTTTTTGGTTTTTTCCCGTCTCACTTCAGCATTGATTGCACCAATGTACCATGAGTCGCCTTTACGCCGGGCAAGAATGACATCCTTTCCAGGGTAGCCATCAAGCAATTTGGTGTCATCCCAGGCATTGGGTACTTCTTTCAGGAACGATTTCGCTGCATCGGGCAATTCGTAATAACCTTCCGGACGGTCGGCAAAATGCTGAAAACCAGATTCGAACACCACACTCAGCGCCAGCTCATGACCATACGATGTAAGGTGCGGATATTGCGAATTGGTAAAGGTTACCGGGGTATAATCCATGGGCCCGACCACATTTCGTGTAAAAGGAAGGATGGTATTGTGTTCCGGTGCAATGTTGGTAAATTCAGGTCCATTGTTGTACCATTCGGCGCCATGCACACCTTCTAGGGTCATCAGGTGCGGATAGGTACGCGACCAACCGCGTGGCACAATGCAACCATGAAAATAAACCATTATCTCGAATTGGGCGGCATCGTCCAAAATATCGAGATAGTATTTAATTAAATCTTGCTTTTCGCTCAAAAAGAAATCGATTTTTACACCCTTCACGCCAAGCTTCTGTAATTTGGAAAATTCCTGAACACGGCTTTCGTGAGTTGACATGCGGTCGTTGGGCGTGGCGGTTACCCATTTAAACGCGCCGGAATTGTACCAGATCAAAGGTTTTACTCCTTTGGAATAGATATACTTTATCGCATCTTCGAGGTTTCCGCCATTTCCCATTTGATCCCATTCCCAGTCGAGAAGGGTGTACGGCCAATTCATCTCGGCTGCCAAATCGGCAAACTTGCATACAATTTTATAATCTTTGGTTCCGTGGTTGTTCGACCAGTAATTCCATGAAGCAATACCGGGTTTTATCCAATCGGTTTTGGTTATGACAGAAGGAGTGGAGACATCATCAATCAGGGTCGATTCCACCACATCAGCTAGGCTACCTAAAATAACTACCCGCCAGGGCGATTTCCATGGAAGGGTAATGGTGGGTTGCGATTCTCCTTTTCCATCGCCGGGATCGGGGAAAGTAAGTTTGTAACCCGACTTATCGGCAACATTGCTCAATTTCGTTCCGCAATAAGTTCGGTTCAAATCGGCTTCATGAATTAGGAACCAGCAAACAGAATCACGACTAAAAAGCGCCGGGACCGACCAGGTTTGCTGAACATTCTCGTCTTTAATCAATGAATAGAGCCCTTCATTGGCAAGATCCCATTTTTCCATCCACCTCTTTGTCGTTTCAGGAATTGAATAGGTCGTAAATTCATCTTTGACTACGAAAGAGCCTTCCTTTTCAGGAAACTCGTATCGAAATGTAACTCCATCGTTATAAGCCCTGATAATCAAATTCAATTTGGCTTTGCCAGGGTTCTCGAATGATACAACCACTTCGTTGGCCGAATTGCTGCACTGGCTACGTTTGCCATGCAAGGCAGTGTATTGTTCGTTTATGAATAAGGGTTTGCCCGCTTTCAGAAATTTAAGTTCTTTCGAAAAATCCTGGTCGCTGCGCGAAAGCCCAAGCTTGATTTGAGGGATAACTTCGCTGATTTTGCCTTCGATGTTATAGTTGACTTTTAAATACCACTCTCCAATATCAGTATTTTGCTGATTATAAAGGGAAACGCTAATTTTTTGGTTAGGCGATACCACAGTCACTTTCTGCGAAAATGCAGAAAGTGAAATCAGGAGAATAAGGCCAGTGATTAACGTATATTTCATTTGCTTATGGTAATTTTTGCCATTTTCAAATCTTTGGCATCCGAACTGGTACCATAAAAAACTTCATATTCCCCCGGACTTACCAACATCTTACCGCTTGGCTTATCAAAAAATTCGAACGAGGAATAGGGTAAAGAAATAAAGACCTGACCAGTTTTTCCGGCAGAAACATCCACTCGTTGAAAACCCTTCAAGGTTTTAATCGGACCGGCTGTATCTTTTACTTTATGCACATATACCTGAATCACTTCGGCTCCGTTGCGTTTGCCGGTATTCGATAATGGGATCGTCAGGTCGATGGTTTCGTTCGCTTTAATTTCTGTCTGGCTAAACTTCGCATCTCCAACCGAAAAAGTGGTGTAGCTCAAGCCATAACCGAAAGGGAAAAGCGGATCGGACATGTAGCGGTAAGTACGGCCTTTCATCGAGTAATCTTCAAAATCGCCCAATTGCTTGATGCTCTTGTAGAAAGTGATGGGTAGTTTTCCTGAAGGGTTATAATCGCCAAAAAGCACATCGGCAACGGCTTGTCCGCCCGATTCGCCTCCATACCAGGCCTGAAGGATCGCATCGCAGCTTTCTGTTTCAGGAACCAGACCCATGGCCGACCCCGAACAATTCACAAAAATGACTTTTTTACCAGCCTGTTTCAGCGCCTTTAAACATTCCCGCTGAATATCCGGAAGCTCAATATTGGTGCGGTCGCCGCCCTTGAAACCGGGCAACTCAACCGGCATTTGTTCGCCTTCCAGGCGGGAAGAAATACCACCTGCGAAAATAACCACATCAATTCCCTTTAGTTTGGCAATCAACTCATCGAATTTCACAGGCACTTCCTTACCAAAATTCAGGTTCAGGCTGGCTGGCCAGTTACCGATTTGGGAAAAACGACCTAAAATTTTATATTCCTTTCCTTTTTCAACCTGCAAGGCAACGCGGTTTCCGCGTCCCCCAAAACCAAAGCGGCGGGGTTTATATAGTGTGTCGCCGTTTACGATCAGTTCAAATCTGCCCCTGGCTTCGAATTTAAAGACCATCTCACCTGATTCTGCCGGTTTGAATACCGTTTCGTATTTGCCTGAAAAATTAACCAGAGGAACACCTTGGCCAAACTGGTGCTGTCCGTCGGTAGTTAATTGAATGGGACTGCTGATTTGTTCGGTAGTAATCGGATCACCTGAAAAATCGCGATTATTCCAGTAAGTTGCTTTTAACCCAGCCTTTCCGTTGATGGAACAATCGCCAATAGCCGAAACCACAAACATTTTTTCGGTCAGGTCGCAAGCCCGGTCATAGATAATTTTTTTTGCCGGTACTTTGGTTTGGATTCCTTCCAAAATGGTTACGGTATTAAAAGGTGTTCCATTGTAATTTCCCCACAACATGCGCTCTTCATTGGCATTTGGCCCTATCACGGCAATCTTTTTTACTGATTTCGATAAGGGCAAGACATTGTTTTTATTCTGAAGAAGGGTCATAGTTTCTTTGGCCATATCCAAAGCCAGTTTTTTGTGTTCATCGTTGTTGATCACTGAAACCGGGATTTTTGTCCAGGGTACCAAAGCGTCGTCGTCCATTTCTCCCAGATCGAAGCGGCCAATCAGAATGCGCATGATGCTTTTGTTGATGTCGTCTTCGCGGATTAAACCTTTTTCCACTGCTTCAGGCAAGAGTTTGTAGGCAGGACCGGCACACTCCACATCAGTTCCGGCCAAAACAGCTTTCGCTGCTGCATGGGTTGCATCCGATGAAACTTTATGGCTGTTATAAAAATCGGAAATTGCACCGCAGTCGGAAACCACCAGGTATTTAAAACCCCAGTCTTCGCGCAGAATCCGTTCCAGCAAGCGGGTGCTGCCACAACAAGGTTCATCATCCAAACGCTGGTAGGCACACATCACCTCACGCACGCCCGCATCCTGAACCAAAGTTTTGAAAGCCGGAAGATACGTTTCATACAAATCGCGCGGATCGACATTGTTAATGTTCAAGGTATGGCGGCTCCATTCCGGACCAGAGTGAACCGCGAAGTGCTTGGCGCAGGCTAAGAGTTTTTTGTACCTTGCATCTTCCGGTCCCTGCAAACCTTTTACTACTGAAGTTCCCATTCTCGATGTCAGGTAAGGATCTTCACCATACGTTTCCTGACCGCGGCCCCAGCGTGGGTCACGGAAAATGTTGATATTGGGAGTCCAGACCGAAAGGCTTAAAAAGCGTCGGTTTTCCTGGCCTTTCGCCATCGCTTCGTTGTATTTGGCACGGGTTTCGTCAGAAACGGCATTGAAAATCTGAAAAAGAAGTGCATCGTCAAACGAGGCAGCCATTCCGATGGGTTCAGGAAAAACTGTTACCTTGTCGTTGTTGGCCAGGCCGTGCAAAGCTTCGCTCCACCAGTTAAACTTTTTAATGCCCAAACGCGGGATGGCTTGTGACTCATCGCTCATCAGGATTGCCTTTTCGCTCAAAGTCAGTCGGGAAGTCAAATCTTTAGCCCTTTCTTCGGAACTTAAATTGGGGTTTTGATAGGGGAGTTGTTGCGCCCATAAACCTACCGCGAATAAAAGGCAAGCGGCTAGTAAAAATCTTTTTTTCATTGGTTATATTTTTTGGTTAGTTAAGTTCGATGATGTTTTTACCTTTTGTGATGCGATTTAGTTTCTAATTCCCTTGTAAAATCATTTTCCGGCTTTCTGTGAACTTGTCGGCCTTAAATGTAAAGATATAAATTCCTTTCGTCAGGTTTTTCGTATCGAATTCTACATTATGCTTGCCTTGTGAATATTCTTTTCCAGCCAATTCAATAATTTCGGTACCAAGCATATTGTACACTTTCAGGGAAACGTAGGTGGAAGTTGGAACCTCAAATGAAATGTTTGTTTTCCCGTTAAACGGATTCGGATAATTCTGCCCCAACTGATAACCATCAATCGACGCGATTCCTTGAACAACTGTTGGCGTAATACCCAATAAGGAGAGCATTTTTGTTCCATACCGCTTCCCAAATTCACGGTAACCTGCCGAATCAAAATGCAGGTTATCAGTTGTATCCTTGCATCCGGCGGAAGAAATGACGTATGAATTGGGAATCGTTTTTGGGAGTGTTGCAATGATCGAATTCATACTCGCACAAGCGCCACCCTGATCGGCATTCACCACTTCACCTGCAAGCAGGGGCACTTTTGTGGGGTCGAGCCCAAGGTCAGTCATCAGGTTGTTGTAAATTCCCTTGACTTTTGAAGGCCATTGGCTGTCGCCCGTATTTGATTCTCCCTGATGTAACAGGATTCCCTTGATGACACCATCTTTCTGCGCCAGTTTCGCGATTTGGACAAGACGCGCATAGGGGTTTCCGCCGTATTCGTTGATGATATTTGTCATCCAGGAAGGCACTGTTGACGCATAAGTTTGATAATTGGCTTTGTCGAACAGTTCAATTTTGCAACCGGCTACTGAAACATTGATTACACCAACCCTGATGTTCGTTGGAAGGTTTGCAACCATTGTCCTTCCAAAATAATCGACAGGTGAAAGACCGGTATAGCACCGGCATAAAGGAGGGGTGGCGGTTGACCAGGTGCCCATTGTTCTTCCCAGATTTGAACAGGAAACAGCCTCCATGACCTTGAAACGGGAATCAACCGTTTTGTCTTGTGCCTGAATTGTTCCCTGGCCTTCCATGTTCGACTGGCCAAAACACAGGTAAATGTAGAAATTCGGATCCTGTGAAAAAACGCTTGAAGTTATCAGGAGCAATCCGATCAACAAAAATGTTTTTGCTTGCATTTTTATACGATTCATTCTTACTGTTTTATTAAGTATAATAACTCTTTCAAAGCTTGCCTGTTGGTTAAAATTTCACTGAGCAATTATGCTGTTCACCTTTTGGAACCATCATCATTTCTGCTGAATTAACCCGGTAAACAAACTTAGATCAATGAATTCCCCCATTATTTTGTATCCTGCCGCATCGGGGTGCAAACCATCATTTTGAAAAGCCGGCAGAAGAAGTTTCGTCGTATCCTGTGGATTTCGCATCACTTTGTCAAAATCAATCAATGCATCATAATGGCCTTTGGTACGAATCCATTGGTTTACCGTATTCCGGCATGATTCACTGTACGGATTATAGTAACCATTTCCTTTAAACGGCAGAATGGTCGCGCCATAAATCCTGATATTTTTAGCATGAGCCTGATCAATCATCAGCTTGTAGGCAGCAATCAGCTTATTGGCCGTTGAAGTCGCGGCATCAGCAGTTTTGACCCTACCAATATCATTTACCCCCTCAAAAACGATAGCCCATCGAATTCCTGCCTGATCGAGAATATCTCGCTCATAACGGCTAAGTCCTGTCGGGCCTAAACCACCTGAAAGCACACAGTTACCGCCAATTCCTAAATTAAGAACACCCACCTGCTGAGTGCTTGAATTTTTTAGAAGACATTCTGAAAATACGTCAGGCCATCGGTTTTGCATGTTTGTGGTTGAACCACGTCCATCGGTAATGGAATTGCCCAATATGGCCACACTCGCTGCCGTTGATGGTGCCAGCACATCAATCGTATTGATATTGTACCAATGATCGGTGGCGACCGCCCCGGTGAAATCGGTCCTGGTGGTGGAATTTCCGGCTAAAAGATAAGAAGTGGTGCGCGATCCCGGATGGCCGGTCACAGTCGCAGAGGTTTGACCAAAATAGATGGTGATGGCCAAATCCATTCTTGGCGACAGTTTGAATGCAATTGGATCGGAAGTTGCCACAACTCCTGCATTCATTGTGACCTCCGGGTTACCGTTAAATTTCAATTCTTTATTGGTTGATGCTTCAATGGCGCTACCTCCGGTTGAGACGGCAATTTGTACAGATTTCAGGATTACTGCACTTGTGCTGAATTCATTGGATAATTTTAACCGTAGCGTGTCGCCACCGATTGAAACGCGGACGACCTGCCGCAAGGAATTGTTGGTCAAACCCGGCGATGGCGGCCTATTGCCTGGTTCCACAAGCTGGGGCGCCGTACTCCAGGTTCCCACCCATCTTGATGCCGGACCCGATTGACCAAAAAGGCTCCAGGAACTCAAGAATATACAAAATAGTAGTATAACTGAGAATGAATGTTGAAAAGACTTAAACCCTTTTGAATGTGTATTGCAATAAATGTCTGATTTGTAATGCATTGTTATGAGTATTTGTCTGGAATAAGTTAATATTTGTCATTTAATTTATTTG
>JBBIHV010000141.1:0-9412 GCA_037446835.1 Sunxiuqinia sp.
AAATCTTTAATCATGAATTATCAACCTTTAACCATTAACCAAAATAATAAAAAATGCTTGAATTGGATTTACAAACAACGGACTGGCTGCTGAACGGGATTCTTTGGACAATGGGACCTTACCTGGATGAACCCGGCGCCATCGGTGAGCGTCCGTGGCTGTTCGAACTGGCCGAAAGCTACAACGAGATTGTGAGTAAGCTTCCGGCAGAGTGGAAACTGGATCATCATCAGATTTTAAAGTACGATTAATCAATTAAAATCAATTTATCATGGAAAATAACATGGATTACTTAGTCATTGGTTCAAACGGATTCGCCCAGGTGGGTGAACCGGCTTTTTACAGAAAGCTGAACGTGGAAATGCGTGTGTTACTGAAATACTTTCAACGGAAATTTCCCATACCGCGAATGTTTCAAACAGTGGCCTATTATTCCGTCAAAACGTTTCATCACGATTTTGGCGACTATCAGGAGATTGTGCTGTGGTACGACCGCAGTTGGCTTGAGATGCTCGAAGAATCCGAAGCGGAATCAGAGCGTGAAACCTTTGACCTGTTCTGGAGCTGGTTTAACGTTCTCGAATCGGTTGACCTGGAATCGGAGGAGCTAACGGATCAGATCAAAGCTGAATACCTACAATCACTTGATGTTTCGAAAGGAGATCATTTTTCCATATCTGTTGCTTCCTAAAATTTGAAGGGGAAGAAATTCCCCTTTTTTTGGGCGTGGCGCTCAGTATGACCCCCGAACCCTGTCCTTTCGCTGGCAATTGTCTTTGCCCAACTTTGTATCACATTCATTTATAAACAAAAAAATTATCACGATGAAAACAGTTGTTTAATTCATGTTTCTGATGGTTGGATTGCTGATGCTCTCGCCATCAATTAGTCGGTCCAACGCCACAACCAGCAAGGATCAGAAAGCAAAATTGGCCGGTCAGCAACTGATTGCTCCGACGGTATCAGCCCAGGAAGAAGGCGGCATTGATCCGACAGGGTCAACAGTTGACAATTCAGTTTCAGAATCCGCCGGCGAAAATGCTGATACCGGTAATTTCTTTGCCGATAACTGGGGCGCTTTGCTGATGGGCTTACTGGGATTCTTTGACCTGGTGGCTCGATTAACGCCAACGGAAAAAGATAACTCGATTATCAATTTTCTGATGTCCCTGTTCAATACCCTGGTTCCAAACCTGAAGAAAGGAGGTGGCAGTTTTAAGCTGCTGTCGAAATAGGCTGGCTGGATCTGAAATTTATAAATAAATAAAGACCCGAATTCAACCTATGATTGACAAACAATTGTGGGTTTTTTAATGCAAAATAAAGAAATAAAGGGCCAATGTGGTAGGAAATGTGGTAGGAATAAAAATAAAAAACCGCTGAAGTTTTTGACTATCAGCGGTTTATCTATTTAAAAAAGTGCCCAGAACAAGACTCGAACTTGCACACCCTTACGAGCACTAGTCCCTGAAACTAGCGTGTCTACCGATTTCACCATCTGGGCATTTGCTTTTCGTTTAAAGCGCTGCAAATATAGAAATTTTTAACTTCCAGCGATTGCTTTTTGTGGCTAAAATTTTAAAATTCGATCTTTTTCATTCGCTCTTATTTTTTAATTCAATCTCAGGCAGGTATTGTTCCTGATCAAAGGTGCATTCATCGGCAAATATCTGTTATTGGTCGTTTTGTACCTACTGGCAGTCAGCAAAATTCAGAACTTGCCGCTAAATAAACCAATTGCTATGCTGCAAAGTTATGCCGACGATTATGTTGCTATTTGGGAAGTTTGTTCAACTGAACTGCCGGGATTCGGGAAATCATATCCTCAATTTGAAAAATTTCAGAAAGAAGAAATGCTGGATCTGTTCCTGAAATCGGTTCAGACCTTCCGGGGAAAGAAGTTTGGCAAGTCATTGAATGATTTTGATGAACAATTGTTTTTCAGGAATACACGGAATTTTTTTCGCGAAGGGTTCGATTTTACCGAGGATCAGCTCGAAGTGATGTTTTCTGACGATTTGCTTGAGGTGACAAAAACGTTCGTTCGCCAGGCGCGAACTTTTGATCCTGACTTGAGTTTTCGTGATATTTTTCAGGCTTGCCGGAATGTGTGGATTATGAATGGCCTGCAAATCATTTTTGGGATTCCGGTTCAACTTACGCCTTCAATCTTTGCCTACAGCCTTTTGTATCCATACACCGATAACCTGATTGATAATCCCCGGATTTCAAATTCGGAAAAATATGTATTCAGCGAACGTTTCCGCGACAGGCTTTCGGGGCAAAATCTAAATCCGGATAACAAAACCGAAAATGCGATTTTTCGGTTGGTTGAACTGATTGAAAATCAATATTCCAGAACCGGTTTTCCTGAAGTTTTTGAGAGTTTGCTGGCCATTCATGCGGCTCAGACCAATAGCCTGAAATTAATCCAACAGAAGGATTCAATTTCAGAAAAAGAAATTCTGGCTATTTGCATCGCAAAAGGTGGAACTTCTGTTTTGGCCGATGGTTATTTGGTGGCCGGGGAATTGAGCCCTGAACAGAAAAGTTTTTTGTTCGGCTATGGTGCTTATCTTCAGTTGCTTGATGATATTCAGGATGTTGAAGAAGATCAAAAATCGGGTTTGATGACCGTTTTCTCGAAAACTGCGTTCCGGATTCCGTTGGATGAAAAACTGAACAAAACATATTGGTTTGGTGAACAGGTCATGAAAAGCCTCGATTTTTTTAATGGTCAGCAAATCGGTTTGTTTAAATCGTTGATGCGCAAAAGCATGGACCTTTTTATTGTTGAAGCCATTGCCCAAAATCCGAAGGCGTTCAGTCAGGAATATGTTCTGGAATTCGAATGCTGGTCGCCGTTCCATTTCGCATACATCCGGAAACGCCGTGAAAATTTCACCCCTTATCACGGGTTTTTGCTAACCGCCCTCGAAGAAATTGCGTTTTCCGAAAACAGCATTTTGGCCGTGGGCTAGGCACGCTCGAATTCTTTTTCAAAGTTTAGGTTTTATTGGTACGTGTTCGTTTCGTTGCTTTCGTCTATTTGGTAACTTTGTCAATTAAATTAAAACTTACCACTAAATCTGAAAGCATGAAAAAACTTCTTTGGAATTTTTCCCTGGCATTTTTAAGCTTGATTTTGCTTGAACAGTGCGTTCCTCAAAATGGGAAAGCACGAACAATCCTGAACTTCGGGAAAGATTGGAAATTTCAGCTCGGTGACAAACCCGGCGCCGAAGCCGTGAACTTTGACGATTCGTCGTGGCGGAAACTGAATTTGCCACACGATTGGAGCATCGAAGGCGAGTTCAGCGAAACCAATCCGGCAACCCCTGGTGGTGGCGCTTTGCCCGGCGGGATTGGCTGGTACCGCAAAACGTTTAAAGTTTCGGCAGCCGATCTGAAAGGCTGTGTCTTTGTCGATTTCGACGGCGTTTATGAAAACAGCGAAGTGTGGATCAATGGCCATTCTGTTGGAAAACGTTTCTATGGTTACAGTTCATTCCGTTACGACTTGACCCCTTATTTGAATTCAGGGGATAAAGAAAACGTGATTGCCGTAAAAGTGGATAACTCGATGCAGCCCAATTCGCGCTGGTATTCGGGGTCAGGAATTTACCGCAATGTGTGGCTGGTTACAACCGGCAAAACCCACGTCGAACATTGGGGAACATACATCACAACTCCTGAAATTACGGAGGCAATGGCCAAAGTAAAATTCACAGCCCGGATAAAAAATAACCTGAAGGAAGGCCAGAAACTACTCGTAAAAACGGTTATTGTTGATCCTTCAGGAAAAGAGGTTGCAACTGGCAAAATGGATACCGACGGGGTAAAAGATTCTGTTTTCAGCACAAGTTTCGATTTTGAAGTGAAAAATCCGGTATTGTGGAATTTAGATTCACCAAAGTTGTATTCGGCCGTTACACAGGTTTTTGTCGGTGGCAATCTGGTCGATAATTATACCACTTCGTTCGGGATTCGCAGTTTTAATTTCGATGTTGAAAAAGGATTTTCGCTGAATGGAAAAACCATCAAGATAAATGGAGTTTGCGACCATCACGATTTGGGCTGCCTGGGTAGCGCCATCAACGAACGCGCCCTCGAACGCCAGATTGAACTTCTGAAAGGAATGGGCTGCAACGCCATCCGCACGTCGCACAATCCGCCAGCTCCTGAATTGCTCGACCTGGCCGACCGGATGGGAATGATCATCATGGACGAGGCTTTCGACATGTGGAAGAAGCCTAAAAATAAATACGATTACCACCTGGTTTGGGACCAAATGCACAAAAAAGACCTTCAGGATATGATTTTGCGCGACCGCAACCACCCCAGCGTGATCATCTGGAGCATCGGGAACGAAATTCCTGAACAATGGGACAGCACCGGGGTTTCTATTGCCAAAGAACTGGCCGGTTACGTGCGCGAACTGGACACCACCCGTCCGATTACTTCGGCCTTGAACGACCCTCAGCCCAAAAACAGTATTGTTCGTTCGGGTGCGCTCGATCTGATCGGATACAATTACCATCAAAACACTTTTCCAAATTTTCCGAAAGATTTTCCGGGTCAAAAATTCATAGCCACAGAAACGGTTTCAGCTTTGGAAACGCGTGGGTATTACCAAATGCCATCCGATTCAATTCGCCGCTGGCCGATACGAGGCGATTGGAAAGGGCAAAAACTCAACCCCGACAACACTTGTTCGTCGTACGACAATGTTTCAACCCCTTGGGGCTCCACCCACGAAGAAACCTGGAAAGTGATCAAAAAATACGGTTTCCTTTCCGGACAGTTCATCTGGACTGGCTTCGATTACCTGGGCGAACCAACGCCATACTGGTGGCCGTCGCGCAGTTCGTACTTCGGAATTATTGATCTGGCCGGTTTCCCGAAAGATGTGTATTACATGTACCAGAGCGAATGGACGAAAAAGGATGTGTTGCATATTTTCCCGCACTGGAACTGGAAAGCAGGCCAAACTGTTGATATTTGGGCATACAGCAATGCCGACGAAGTTGAATTGTTCCTGAATGGAAAATCGCTTGGCGTGAAGAAAAAGCAAGGCGACGATTTGCACCTGATGTGGCGGATACCGTTTACTCCCGGAACCCTGAAAGCCGTGTCGCGCACTGGCGGAAAAGAAATTCTGGTTCAGGAAATAAAGACTGCCGGAGCCCCCGCAAAATTGGTTGTATCGGCCGACCGTTCCGAAATTAAAGCCGACGGAAATGATCTTTCATTCATTACAGTTGATGTGGTTGATAATCAGGGGACAATTGTTCCAGATGCCGAAAACCTGGTGAATTTCAAGGTAGAAGGTCCGGGAGCAATTGTTGGCGTTGACAATGGCAATCCGGTGAGCCACGAGTCATTCAAAGCTCCAATGCGGAAAGCTTTTCATGGCAAATGCCTGGTGGTTGTACAATCCGGTGAAAACCCCGGAACCATCAAGCTGACAGCCAGCTCCGATGGTTTACCGGAAACGGTAGTTGAATTAAAAACAAAATAGCAATTTGTCAAAGCTCCCGGATTGGGGGCTTTGATTTTTTCTGATAAAGAGCTAATCCGATTCAATCATGCAAACCAAAACACCCTTTACTTACGGGGAAGGGTGGGATGGGGGTTTTATTTTTGTGTTGTAAAAAATAAAGTGTTTGAAAGACAATTATTTTTTTGTTTTTTTGTTTTCTGAATTCAGGAGAACTATTTAAAACCAATAAAATCTTTAAAATGAAGAAATTACCTCTATTATTACTTATCCTGCTGGCCTCTTTCTCCATGAAAGCACAGGTAAATGTCCTCGACATTGATGTTGCCGGTGGAAAAAATCAAATCAGTAAAAATATTTACGGACAGTTTGCCGAACATTTAGGCCGTTGCATTTACGATGGGATCTGGGTTGGAAAAGATTCGCCAATCCCCAATGTAAACGGCTATCGAAAGGATTTGCTCGAAGCGCTTCAGGCATTAAAAATTCCGGTACTTCGCTGGCCGGGAGGTTGCTTTGCCGATACTTACCACTGGAAAAACGGCATTGGACCGGTGGCCGACCGTCCGAAAATTAAAAATGTATTTTGGGGCGGAACGGTTGAAGACAACAGTTTTGGAACCAATGAGTTCCTGAACCTTTGTGAATTGTTGGGCTGCGACCCCTACATTTCGGCCAATGTGGGTTCTGGTTCGATTGGCGAAATGGTCGATTGGATTGAATACATGACCTCGGATGCCGATGTTCCGATGGCCAACCTTCGCCGGAAAAACGGACGCGAAAAACCATGGAACGTAAAATTTTTGGGGATCGGCAACGAAAGCTGGGGCTGCGGCGGAAATATGACTCCGGAATATTATACGAATTTAATGAAGCAGTATTCGAACTATGCACACATGTATGGCGGCGATAAATTCGAACGGGTGGCCTGCGGATCGAACGGAGGCGATTTTAACTGGACCAAAGTGCTGATGGAAAATGGCCGCAACGAAATGGACGGCTTGTCGCTCCATTATTACACCATTGCCGGGGAAGGCTGGGGCAACAAAGGTTCTGCAACTAATTTTGGCGAAGATTTGTATTTCAATGGATTGAAAAAGGCTTTGTACATGGACGAACTGGTGAGCAAACATTCGGCCATCATGGACCAGTACGACAAAAGCAAACGTATTGGTTTGATGGTTGACGAATGGGGGATTTGGACTGATGTAGAACCGGGAACCAACCCCGGACATTTATTTCAGCAAAATTCGATGCGCGATGCGTTAATCGCTTCCAGCACTTTAGACATCCTGAACAAACATTGCGACCGAGTAAAAATGGCCAATATCGCACAGATTGTGAACGTGTTGCAGTCGATGATCCTGACAAAAGGCGATAAAATCATTTTGACCCCGACTTATCAGGTTTTCAAAATGTACACCGTTCACCAGGATGCTACGTTACTCCCTTCGAACCTGATTTGTGAAAAATATGTTTACAACGACGATCAGATTCCGGCCATCAGCAGTTCTTCTTCGGTTGACAAAAACGGAAAAATTCATGTTACCCTGAGCAATTTGAACCCGAATAAGACCATCCGGTTGGAAATTGATCTTTCAGGAAAAGGCTTCAACAAAATTAATTCCGGAACAATTTTAACGGCTTCTGCATTTAATTCGGTCAATACGTTCGAAAAACCTGAAACCATTGTACCGGTCGCATTTAAAGATGCTAAAAAATTAACTGACAATAAGTTGGAAGTAAGCCTTCCCGGAAAATCTGTGGTGGTCCTCGAACTGGAATAGCATCATCGGGAGAGTTACTTTTTAATATTTTACACCTGCAGCCGGTTCGATTTTTCGGACCGGCTGTTTTATTAGGGATTCCATCCCTTTTTTAAAGGATGGAATCCCTTTTTGTTCTTAAGTATCCCTCAAAAAGATGTATTTTTGGAACTTTCAATCCTGAAGTTATGGTTGCAGAAAAAATGAAAATTGGCTTTCTGGGCGCCGGGGGAATTGCCCGTTCACATGCCTTCGCCTTAAATTCACTCAAATATTTTTATCCGGAAGTGCCTGAAATTGAATTTGAAGCGGTATGCACGGCCCGAAAGGAAAGCAGCGACGCGTTTGCTGCAAAGTTCGGGTTCCGGAAGTCGCTTTCGATGAACGAATTTAAAACCAACCGGGAAATTAATACCGTGCTGATTTTAGGTCCGAACAACATCCATTTCGAGCACCTGAAGCTGGCATTGGAAATGCCGTCGGTTGGGCGGATTTATCTTGAAAAGCCGGTTTGCTCCAGTCTGGAGGAAGAACAGCAAATGCAGGTTCTGTCCGGAAATTACGGAAAAAAAATTCAGGTCGGATTTCAGTATTTGCTGACCGCTTCGGTTCGAGAAGCTTTAAGTTTTTGGAATTCCGGGAAGCTTGGAAACCCCATTCATTTTGACCTGAAATATTACCACGGCGATTATTTGCAGCAGTCGTACCGCGATAAACGGGTGACCCGGCTCACCCCGGCCCCCGATGGTGGCGCGATGGCCGATCTGGGGTCGCACGGAATCAGCCTGTTGATGGCTTTTCTGGGCGAAAACCTGCAAATTACCAGCGCTTTCCAAGCAGGAGGTTTTTCCGATGTTCCTGAAGATTCTGATTTGTTCAGCTCCATTTCACTGGTTCATCCTGAAAACCGGGCGGCCGGATCGATTTCGGCCAGTCGCATCAGTTCAGGAACCGGCGATCGGATTTCGCTCGAAATTTATGCTGAAAAGGGAATGTTGCGCTACTCGTCGCAGTCCGCCGATTATTTCGAGTATTACCTCGAAGAAACCGGGCAATGGACACGGCAAGTGGTTGGCAGCAATTATCAGCCAATTACCAGTTTCCCGTCGGGTCACGTTCCGCCGGGATGGCTGCGTTCGATGATTCACGCGCATTATATTTTTCTCGGCGGAAACGATCCGAAGGCATTTGTGCCCGATTTGAAACACGGGCTGGCCGTTCAGCGCGTGGTTCGCGAAACGGCTGATCATTTGAAAATTTACCGGAATATCATTCAGAACTATGGAAAGAAGTAGTGGAATTTTGTTGCACATCAGCTCACTTCCGGGCGATGGCGGCGTTGGTTGCATGGGGAAGGATGCCTTTCAGTTTGTCGATTTTCTGGCACAAACCAAACAAAAAATATGGCAAATCCTGCCGCTTGGTCCGGTTGGCTTTGGCAATTCGCCCTACCAGTGCTATTCGGCTTTCGCCGGAAACCCACTGTTTATCGATGTTCACCAATTGGTTTCCGACCGCCTGATTTCAAAAAGTTCAGTGATCGATCAGCAATTCAAGGCCGGAAAAGTTGAGTTTGAGCGGGTGGAAGAGTGGAAAACCGCGATTTTCCGTGAGGCTTTTTCCGGGTTTCAAAAGAATTTCAGCCGGTACCGCGACGAATACCACACGTTTATGCAGCACAATTCGTGGTGGCTCGACGATTATGCTTTGTTTCGAGCCCTGAAAACCAAATACGGCGAAAGTGTGTGGAATACCTGGAAGAGAAAGCTGGTTGTCCGCGATAAACACACCATTCAGGAGGCATTCAGGGAATTGCATACCGAAATTGATTTTCACCGTTTTCTTCAGTTTATTTTTTTCAGGCAGTGGTTTAAACTGAAAAGCTATGCCAATTCGAAAGGCATCCAAATCATTGGCGATATTCCGCTGTACGTTTCGCTCGACAGCGTGGATGTCTGGGCCAATCAGGATATCTTTTTGCTCGACGGCGACTCAAAACCTACTCAGGTTGGCGGCGTTCCACCCGATTATTTCAGCGAAACCGGCCAGTTGTGGGGCAATCCGGTTTTCGATTGGGAGCGGGTAGCCGGACGCGACTTCGACTGGTGGCTGGCCCGTCTGCATTTTAATTTGCGCATGTTCGACC
>JBBIHV010000142.1:0-9318 GCA_037446835.1 Sunxiuqinia sp.
TATAGGCCGAGTACCGGTACTTTCGGTAATAATCTTCATCCTGAAAAAGCTTCAGTATTTTCCCGGCTGATTTGGGTCGTTTTTCTATTTTTTGTCTGACCACGATCATCCTGCGCGGTTTGTACCACAACTTCACTTTGAATTGTAATTCACTGATTTAGATGCCTTCATCGAGTGTTGTCCAAACCTGATTCCTTGCAATAATACGCTGGTTCGGTTCATAGAAAATACAGTTTTCAACTTGCGATTTGAACTCTATTTTGTCCAACATTTGCCGCAAAAACGCCATTCCACCCAATGTCGTAATCTCTTGATTGGTATAGCTTATCTCGAATTGCATATCACAAATATACCTATTGCTAAGCATTAGAAATTTCTATCGCGTAATTTGGGATTAAACAAAAATGCTTGCAGACCTCGCTCCGTGAGTGCGAAGCAGTCGAGGGGAGTCCTATCAGAAACAAAAATCCCGGTCTCCCGGGATCATTATTTTCATTTTCTAAATGACGAATGAACTTTTTCCTAATTAATCTCTTTTGCAATAGCAGCAGTAATCTCGGCCATTTCTTCCTTTGTAAACGAAAGTTTCTTCGAGAAGTTGAGCAAATCAGCTTCCGTCTGCATGGGCACCAGATGAATGTGTGCATGAGGAACTTCAAGCCCTAAAACCATGATGCCCACTTTTTTGCAGGGAATGGCTTTCTGAATGCCGAGGGCAACTTTTTTGGCAAAAAGCTGCAATCCGGTGTAGGTTTCATCGTCCAGGTCGAACAGGTAGTCCACTTCCTTTTTCGGAATTACCAGCGTGTGGCCTTTGGCAACCGGGAAAATATCCAGAAAGGCAAAGAAATTTTCATCTTCGGCCACTTTCCAGGCTGGTATTTCGCCGTTTACAATTTTGGTAAAGATGCTAGCCATTTTTCTGAAATTTAAATTGCTATGTCAACAATTTCGAACTGGATTTTTCCTGAAGGAACCTGAATTTCAACCACATCGCCCAGTTTTTTGCCCATCAGCCCTTTGGCGATGGGGGTCTGGATCGATATTTTCCCTGATTTCAGATCGGCTTCATGTTCAGAAACGATGGTATATTGCATGGTGGCATTGTTCGTTTTGTTGCGGATGGTCACCTTATTCAGGATTTGAACACAGGAAGTATCAATTTTCGATTCATCGATAATCCTGGCGGAAGCAACTTTTTCACCCAGAATGGCAATTTTAGCTTCCAACATGCCTTGTGCATCTTTGGCCGCATCATATTCGGCATTTTCCGAAATGTCGCCTTTTTCAATGGCTTCCCCTATCATTTTTGAAATGGCAGGGCGCTCAACATTCATCAAGCGGTCCAGCTCTTCTTTCATTTTTTTAAGGCCTTCTTCTGTAACGTAAGTAACCTTTCCCATGGTTTTTTCCTTTTTATAAAAACTATATTAAAACAAAAAAGAATTCCGGCCATTTGCGGAACTCTTTCGTGTTACAAACTTATACAATTTTTTACTCTTTACTGACCTAATGTTTTATAAAACATTTAAAAGACTGTAATCTAAAAGTTTCAGCAGGCAAATTCCTGAAATTTTTAATGACGGGTTCTAAAGGGGCTTGTTGGTCAGGTGATGTATTTCGGAGCCATAATTTCGGAATACACAAAGGCTTTGCGCAGCGAAAAATCTTCAAGGTAGTCTGGCATTCCTTCGGCGCCGTCGGTTTCAGTTTCTTCCTGAACCTGCTGTTTTACAGTCATCTGGATGTTGCTTTTATTTCGCTCGGGCAAATGGCTCTGGAAAGCCTGACGCCCGACTTTCACGGGGCTAACCAGCGGGGCAACCACTAACGGCTCCCTTTTCGGTGCAGGAACTTCCCGGTTGGGAAGAATATCCTCGTTGTCGGTTTCATCCAGAAAATTCTCGCCCAACAGTCGTTCCAGAAATAAACTGCGCGGTTTCTCATCCTTTTTTACAAAAGGGTTTTCACTTTCCTTTTTCGTGTTTTTCTTGATCGCAGCGAAGATGGAAATCCCGATCGCAATGATTAAAAAGATATAATCGTGCATTTTGAATTGATTTTTAGGGCCAAAATGAAATAATTTGTTCTTTTCTTTGTTCTTATTGAAAGATTAAAGGTATAAAAAAATGAGCCAGTTTTCAGGAAAAGTTTATAAAACAGTTTTACTAGCAATCTTTTTCCTAATCGGGGCCAACGGCTGCAAAGACAATTCCACATCAGTCATTCCATACAAGATTGTCGATATGCAATTTAACCCGACCAGTTACATCGAGTTAAACGTTCCCGGCGGATCGGTTTATTTCCCCGGTGTTGGTTTTGGCGGGATTATCGTTTTCCGCGATTTGTCCGACAGCTCAAATCCTTATCTGGCTTACGATGCGGCTTGTCCCTACGAAATTCCGGTGCTTAGCGTCGTTGCTAACGATGGAAGCGGAGTTGCTACCTGTCCGAAATGCGGTTCACAATTTATTTTATACAGCGGGAACGGAAGCCCTATAAAAGGGCCGGCATCGCAACCCTTGAAACAATACCACACCTCGTTCATCGGAGGCCTGATCATAATCAGGAACTAATCAACAAGTTTCAATTCGAACACTTTTCTGGTCTTGAGTTCAAACAGGAAGATTTTATGAAAGCCTGAAAAGAAATTCCACTTTTCGAGGTTGTTGCTCAGGTTATAGGTTACCGGGGTTTCATCCAAATTGGCGGTTATCAGGAGCCAAATCTGGTTCAGTTGTTTTTGCTTGTACAAAGGCAGTTTTTCATCTTTGGCGCTGATGGTATATTCAATGTTTTCTTTACTGAATTCAGGCGACTGATACCCATTTATGACTTGTGGAAAGTGGTTTTTTTCTTTTCTGACAGATGGCCCGTGCAGCTTGGTGAGTTCGATGCCGATGCTGGTTTTGGTATTTTCCTTCAAGATAAAATCAGGCGATTCGGTTTTCAGGAGCTTGCCTTTCGGAAAGCCGGGGTATTCAATCCTGAAGAGTTCAATGATATACTCTTCCTCCTTGATTTGTGTAAACTGATTCAGGCTCATCACTTTGGATTATTTCTCCCATTGGGATCACCAAAGATAAAAAATAAAAAAGGAGCCGAACCAGCTCCTTTATATTCTTTGACGCAGAAAATCAGTATTCCATGACGAGGAGTTAAGCCACCGGATTAAACCTCGACTAACTTTCATTTCCCATTTTTCAGATGGCTTTTCCCCTTTCCTCTTCAGCTTAGTACCGGTAATGTTCGGGTTTGTAAGGCCCACCAACTTGAACGCCAATGTATTCGGCCTGATCAGGAGTTAGTGTTGTGAGTTTGACCCCCAGTTGTTCGAGGTGCAAACGGGCAACTTCTTCGTCAAGCGCTTTGGGCAACCGGTAAACATCAACCGGATAATCTTTCTGCCAGAGTTCGAGCTGTGCCAAAGTCTGGTTGGTAAACGAGTTCGACATCACAAACGACGGGTGACCGGTGGCACAACCCAGATTTACCAAACGTCCTTCGGCCAGGAGGAAAATGGAATGGCCATCGGAATACGTGTATTTGTCAACCTGTGGTTTGATGTTGGTTTTGCTGATCCCCGGCCAGTTTTCGAGGCGGGAAACCTGGATTTCATTATCGAAATGGCCAATGTTGCACACTATGGCCTGGTCTTTCATGGCAGCCAGGTGTTCGCCGGTAATGATGTCGCGGTTTCCGGTAGTTGTCACAAAAATATTTCCTTCAGCAATGGCATCTTCCATGGTTTTAACCTCGAAGCCTTCCATGGCGGCCTGAAGGGCACAAATCGGGTCAATTTCGGTAACTACAACCCGTGCGCCATAGCTCCGCATCGAATGCGAACAGCCTTTGCCCACATCGCCGTAGCCTGCAACCACCACAACTTTTCCGGCAATCATTACGTCGGTGGCGCGCTTGATACCGTCGGCCAGTGATTCGCGGCAACCATAAAGGTTGTCGAATTTTGATTTGGTCACCGAATCGTTTACGTTGAAAGCCGGAAACAGCAGTTTTCCTTCGTTCATCATTTGGTAGAGGCGGTGCACTCCGGTTGTTGTTTCTTCTGAAACCCCTTTGATGTATGGCACCTGGCGGGTCCAGCGTTGTGGGTCGTTGGCATATGCAGCTTTCAGCGCTTTGTTCAGTTCACGTTCGTCTTCGGCATCAACCGGAATATCAAGAATCGAAGGGTTCTTTTCGGCTTCGTAGCCCCGGTGTACCATGATGGTGGCATCGCCGCCGTCGTCAACAATCAGCGTTGGGCCAAGGCCATTCCCGAAATCGAGCGCACGTTCGGTGCACCACCAATATTCGGCCAGCGTTTCGCCCTTCCAGGCAAAAACCGGGATTCCGGCAGCGGCAATGGCCGATGCAGCATGGTCTTGCGTACTGAAAATATTGCAACTTGCCCAACGCACTTCGGCGCCCAGCTCTTTCAGCGTTTCGATCAGCACGGCCGTTTGAATGGTCATGTGCAACGAACCCGTAATGCGTGCCCCGTTCAAGGGCTTGGCGGCAGCATATTTTTTACGGACCGACATCAGTCCCGGCATTTCTTTTTCGGCGATTTCAATTTCCTTCCGTCCGAACGCTGCGAGCGAAATATCTGCCACTTTATAGGCAAGCTGTTCCATTGTTTTTGTAGTCATTTCTGAAAATTTAATTTTAGCACAAAGTTAATCAAATCAATCTATTTCTGAACTTAACAAAAGATTTTCGGATCGCAAGGATTTATTTCTGTGCGTACTGAAAAAAAGCAATTGTATCAGTTTTATCGCGGGCAAGTTGTTCTTTCAGTTTATCGAGCGAACCGAATTTCTGTTCCGTCCGAAGTTTCTTAAAGAAAGTCAGCTCAACAAACTGGCCGTAAATATCGGCATCGAAATCAAGGATATGCACTTCGATGCTGCGGTGATCGGCATTGTTGTTGACCGTTGGCCGACTGCCAATATTGAGCATTCCCTTGTAAATCTGATTTTTAACCTTAACCTGAACGGCATAAACGCCATAACCCGGAATAATTTTATCCGGATCGGAAGCTTCGATGTTGGCCGTCGGAAATTGAATTTTTCGTCCCAATTTTTGTCCTTCAACAACTTTCCCATGAAGGGAAAACCGATAGCCCAAAAAGGCATTGGCCGTTTCGATGTCGCCGTCCTGAATTGCTTCCCTGATTTTTGTTGAGCTGATGTGGGCTTCGTTCATAAGCAGCACATCCAGTTTTTCGATCTGGAACTCGTGCCGGTCGGCACATTTCTTCAGGAATTCGAACCCGCCCTGCCGGTCTTTCCCGAATTTATGATCGTAACCAACAACCAGGTATTTGGTCCGGATTTGGGCCACCAGGATTTGTTCGACAAACTGTTCGTACGAAAGGTTAGCAAATTCAGGGGTAAACGGGTAAATAATCAGGTGGTCGATGCCGCTTTGTTCAAATAATTCGATTTTTTCGGCGAGGGTGGTCAGCAAACGCAGGTTTGTTTCGCCGGGCGCAACCACTTTTCGTGGGTGGGGATCGAAGGTGAAAATTACGGATTCACCGCCAATTGCAATTGAGATCTCACGCAGCCGGTCGATAATTTTACGGTGCCCCAGATGTACCCCGTCGAAAGTTCCGATGGTCAAAACCGGATTTTCGGCACAAAAGTTTTTCAGATCGCTATGTATTTTCACCTGTAAAAGCATTTTCAATTTGGCTTCAAAATTAACAATTCCATCCGGCAAAAATTAAAAAATGTTATTTGCCGAATGAGATGTTTCAAAAACTGGCGATTTTAGCCTGTTGTGAGGCCGAAATGATTATTTTTATGCCCTTTGTTGAATATTAAATTTTTGACTGTGAAAAACATATTTCCGATTTTGATCATTCTTGCAGTACTTGCTGCGGCCTGCAATAAACACAAAGGATTTGTTATCAGCGGAAAAATCACCAATACCGAAGGAAAATTCTTGTACCTCGATGAATTAAAAGTTGCCTCCAGCGTTCCGGTCGATTCTGTAAAACTGGATCCCGACGGAACCTTTAAATTCCAGGGGAAAGAAAAATATCCAAATTTTTACCTGCTCCGGCTGAGCGAAAATAACTTTGTGACATTGCTGGTTGACACAACTGAACACATCACCGTTAATGGCGACGCAGCCAATTTTTCGCGCGAATATTCTGTGCAGGGATCGCCTGGATCGCTTCTTGTTCAAGAACTTAACCGGACGCTCACCAATACAAAACACAAACTCGATTCCATCCAGAGCCGCGTCAAAGCATTCATGAACCGTGAAGATTACGCGATCCAAAAGGTTAAATGGGATCAGCAACTGGACGATATTAAAAAAAGCCAGATCAGGTATTCGACTAATTTTGTGCAAAAACACCCGTTTTCGATGTCGTCGGTTTTAGCATTATACCAGAAATTCGACGATTCGAATTATGTTGTTCAGGATTTACAATCGTTAAAAGTGGCAGCTTCGGCACTCAATTCAATATATCCCCAATCGGAGCACGTAAAAGCCTTGTACCTCAACACCCAGCGGTTGATGCAGGAGGAAAAGGATGTTAAACTAAAGCAGTTTATCGATAAAAACGGAGTGAATTCGCCCAATATTTCGTTGCCCGATTACAACGGGCGCCAGGTTTCCTTATCGTCGCTCAAAGCCAAAGTTATCCTGATCCAGTTCTGGTCGGCCCTCGACCGGACTTCACGCATCCAAAACGAGGCGCTGGTTGACCTGTATGCCAAATACAAATCGAAAGGACTTGAAATATACCAGGTTAGCATCGACACAGACCGAAATGCCTGGTTGAATGCCATTGAACAGGATCACCTGAACTGGCTGAATGTGGGCGACATGAAAGGGAGCAACAGCGCGGTGGATGTTTATAACGTACAAACTATCCCGTCAAATTATATCCTGGATAAAGCGCGGAACATTGTGGCCAAAAACCTACAGGGGCCCGCACTTGACCAGGCGATTTCGAAACTGGTTAAAGAATGAATTTTAAAATGAAGCGCTTATCGGCCGATGTTGTTGGCTCTTTTATTTTAAGCCGTATATTTGCCATCTGATTTTTGAACCAATCCTCCAGTGTTTTGAAGTATCAAGACAAAAAAGTATATTTTGTATCCGATGTCCACCTGGGCGCCCCGGCCTTAAAGAACAACAAAGAACGCGAGCTGGCTTTTGTCAACTGGCTCGATTCGATTAAGGGCGACGCTTCCCACCTGTTCCTGATGGGCGATATTTTCGACTTCTGGTTCGAATATAAAACGGTTGTTCCACGCGGATTTACCCGTACTTTGGGAAAAATTGCCGAAATCGCCGACTCTGGCACCGAAGTCCATTATTTTACCGGGAACCACGATGTTTGGGTTTTCGATTACCTGCCAACCGAACTGGGCGTAATCTTACACCGAAATGAATTCAGGGTTGAACTTTCAGGAAAAAAATTCTTCCTGGCACACGGCGATGGGCTAGATGCCACCGACAAAGGCTATTTGCTCCTGAAAAAATTGTTTACCAGCAAAACCCTTCAATGGTTGTTCGCCCGCATTCATCCCAACTTTTCGCTTTCATTCGGGCACAATTGGTCGAAACATTCGCGGATTTCAAAAGGCATTTCAGGCGAAAATTTTAAGGGAACAACCAACGAAGGAATGTTTATTTTTGCAGAATCAATCCTCCGGAGTGAAAAGATCGACTTTTTTATCTTTGGTCACAGGCATGTGTTGATTGACAGGCCCATTGGTGAAAACAGCCGATACATCAACCTGGGTGACTGGATCAGCCATTTTTCGTATGGCGTATTCGATGGAAACGAGTTTAATTTAAAACAATATAATTATCAAGGCCCGGATGGCCACTGAAACCCGGATTATGACAAGACAGCTTTACACGAAAATCGTTGGGACCGGAAGCTACCTCCCTTCACGCGTTATCAGTAATGATTATTTCAACAATTATACTTTTTTTGACCCTGCGACCCAAGAAATCTTCGAGAAGAGCAACGATGAAATCATTCAGAAATTTAATGAAATAACCAACATCAGCGAACGCCGCTGGATTAGTGATGAACTGAACAATTCGGACATGGCTTCCATGGCGGTGAAAGACGCCTGCGAATCAGCCAATATTGATCCGGAAACGCTTGGATTCATCATCGTGGCCCATAATTTTGGCGATGTTGACCCCGTTTCTACCCGTGTCGATATTTTGCCTGGGCTGGCCAACCGTGTGAAAGCCAAACTGAACATTAAAAATCCGACCTGTTTTTGCCACGACATCATTTCAGGCTGCCCGGGTTGGACCCAGGGAATGATTACCGCCGATGCCTACATCCGTTCTGGAATAGCCAAACGGGGCGTTGTGGTTGGTTCAGATGTCCTGTCGCGCATTTCGGACCCACACGACCGCGATACCATGATTTATGCCGATGGGGCCGGTGCCACCATTGTTGAAGCCGTTGAAAGCGCCGAACCTACCGGAATTTTGTCGCATTCGAGCAGGTCCGATTCGGTGAATTACTGGAACCTGCTGACCAACGGAAAATCGTTCAACCCGAAATTCGAAGGAAACGACCAGTTTATTAAAATGTACGGGCATAAATTATATGTGTATGCCATCAGCTATGTTCCGGCCGTGGTGAAGGACAGCCTCGACAAAGCCGGCCTGCAACTGAGCGACATCAAAAAAGTGCTGATCCATCAGGCCAACGAAAAAATGGACGAAGCCATTCTGAAGAACGTTTTCAAACTGTATAACGAAAAACACATTCCGCATGGAATTATGCCCATGACCATTGAAAAACTGGGGAATTCTTCCACAGCAACTGTTCCGACTTTGCTCGACATGGTTGTGAAAGGCCGGTTGGAAGGACAGGAAATCAATTCCGGAGATTACATTATTTTGTGCTCGGTGGGGGCCGGGATGAACATCAACTCGATCGTTTACAAATGGTAGGGCCAACCGGTTATTCAAAAAACCAACAGAAAAAAGTAAATGGTCATTTGAAAAAACGTTAAGCACCACATTTTCAAGTGACCATTTACTATTTTCCACATTTTGTCAGATTCGGTTTTTACTTCAGGCCTGAACTTGATTGCTAATCACCTTTTCCTTTTTTCTAAATTTCTATCCAAATTTTATCCATTTTACATCATCGTTGTAACCCGATTCCACAACGGCATCAATGAATTTCATGCCGCGGATGCCGTCTTCAACGCCCGGATAGTCGAGCCATTCAGGCTTGGGCTGTTCGCCGTTCATTTTGGCGCGAAGGGTCAGCGAGAAATTGCGGTAAATGTTGGCGAAAGCTTCCAGGTA
>JBBIHV010000143.1:0-9247 GCA_037446835.1 Sunxiuqinia sp.
ACCCTGAAAACAAGGAGACTGAACGATTCTCAACCGACAATGGGTTGTGCGATAACGCAATTATGTCGATCGAAACTGATCATTCCGATGATTTATGGATAGCAACAACCAACGGCATTTCAAAATTTAACAAAAAATCAGACAGTTTTCAGAATTATTATGTTTACGATGGCCTTCCGTGTAATGAATACAGGCCGGGAGCTTCGTTTAAGGATGAATATGGGAGACTCTATTTTGGCGGTACTGACGGCCTGGTATATTTTAACCCAGATAGCATTACCAACAATGCAACCAATCCAAACCTGATATTCACAAGTTTTAAAATTCTTAATCAGGAAATAAAATGCAATCCAAATAAACCAAACGGAATACTTAAAAAAGACATCAATGAAACGGACACCATCGTTCTGAATTATTCGCATAAAAGTTTTACGCTTGAATTTGCTGCAATAAATTTCTCGGTTCCTGAAAAGATTAAATATGCAGTCCAACTCGAAGGGTTTAATTCCAGTTGGGATTATAAGGATTATAAACATCGTTATGCTACCTATACCAATCTGAATCCAGGTACTTACACTTTAAACGTGAAGTCAACCAATCTTGATGGCCAGTGGACGAATGAGTTACGAAAATTACACATCATTGTAAAACCTCCTTTTTGGTTAACCTGGTGGGCTTTTCTATTTTATTCAGCTAGCTTGTTGTTTGTTATTTATCACGCCAGAAAAATCGCTTTATTTCGAATCAACATGAAAAACCAGCTACATCTTGAACATGTTGAACGCGAAAAACTGGAAGAAATCAATCAATCTAAAATGCTATTCTTCACGAACATTTCACATGAAATCCGAACTCCATTAACTATGCTTTTGGCTCCAATCGAAAGACTGCTCGAATCGAATCCGACTGAAACTCAGAAAAAAAACATTAACTACATTTACCGAAATACGAAAAGGCTTGAAAGAATTGTCAATCAGCTACTCGAGCTACAAAAAATTGAGAATACGCAATTAAAACTGAAAACATGTGAGGTTGATCTGGTGAAGTTTCTGAAAGACATCATTTCCCTCTTTGAAGAATCAGCAAACAATAAAAAAATCCATTTGTCATTTGAACCCCACTGCGATGAGCTGGCAGTCTGGATCGATCCTGAGAAAATGGACAAGGTTATTTTTAATCTGATTTCAAATGCGTTTAAATTTACCTTACCTGGCGGATTAATTACAATTTCAATCAATAAAAACCGCATAAGCAGTAATGACGGAACTTTCACGATTTCTGTTTCAGATACAGGCAAAGGAATGGATCAGAAGCATTTGGAACACATATTTGATCGGTTCTATCAAATAGACAATAAAGAAACCGGTCAAACGATAGGAACCGGTATCGGATTGCATTTGTCGAAAGAATTGGTTGAAAAACAGCACGGTACAATATCTGTAACCAGTCGCAAAGGATTTGGAAGTACCTTTATCATTACGATGCCGCTTGGAAAAAAACATCTGGCGCCTGACGAAATGTTGCAGGAACAAAATGTTGCTACAACATTTATTCACAAAGAAAAGCCCGGCATAGAAAATATTGAAATACAATCTTATGACAATGAAACTGAAGAAAAAGCAGATTCGCAAGGAACTTTAATCCTAATTGTTGAAGATGATATCGACATCCTGAATTATCTGGAGGATGAACTCTCTGTTGATTATCAGGTGATAAAAGCTAACAACGGAACAGATGGCTGGGAAATAGCATTCGAGCAGATTCCAAGTTTGATTGTAAGCGATATCATGATGCCTGGGATGAATGGTCTTGAACTTTGCAAAAAAGTGAAATCAACCATCGAAACAAGTCATATCCCAGTCATCCTGCTAACTGCCAAAACTTTGGTTGAACATGAAATTGAAGGATTGGAAACCGGAGCGGACGAATATATTCATAAACCATTCCACCCTAAGTTACTGAAACTAAAAGTGGATAAAATTATTGAAGCACGCGAAGCCTTGAAGAAACAATTCTCAAAAAACACCAGTTTTGTTGCCAAAGAAATGACCGTTACATCAGCCGATGAAAAATTCCTTCAGAAAGCAATTGACTTTGTTAAAGAAAATCTTTCGGATACTGATTTGAATATTGAAAAGATGAGCAGTGTTCTGAACATCAGCCGGGTACACCTATATCGAAAACTGAAAGCAATTACCGATCAAAATCCAACTGAATTTATTCGAACAATAAGATTAAAACAGGCCGCCTACCTGCTATCTCTGGGGAAACTGAATGTTTCAGAAATTGCTTATTTGGTTGGATTTAATTCGCACCAGTATTTCACAAACAGCTTTCAGAAGTATTTTAACATGTCACCTACCGAATACATCAAAAAAGTTGAACACGACAGATAAGTTTTAGATTGCACGAAATATTTGGAGATAATGGTAATGTACTGAAAAATGGTTGGTGATTTTTAGGAAAATAATTTGTAAACTACGTGCTGTTAATCTGAAGGGGACGCAGGCTCTGGTGGAGATCAACCTGCCAGCAATAAGATTAACGCATGAACAGGAATATGAGGCAGTCGAATTGGCTGCCTTTTTCATCATATTCCTGGGATGCCCGATGGCTAAAAAAACTCATTTTGCGTTAGCAAAATAAATGTACCATTTGATGAAGTTTATCCGGTGTTTTACCGTTAAGCCACGATGGATATCCAGGTGATTTTTTAGGTGGCTGAAGTATCCTTCTATCCCGTTTGTGGTCTTTGGAATTGCCGGGTTTGACAGGTAATGGAACATGTTTGGCAGAGCCCGTTTGATGGTAATGTATGAACGGCGAAGCAATTTATGGGTATACCAATACCTTCCGGTCTCTGTGTTGTAGGTTTTTTCATTCAAATAATCTTTGTGGGATTCATGCCATTGGAGAAATTCTCTTGTCCAGTAAATCCGGTCGTTTTCGGTCCTAATCTTAAGGATTAGCAGCACCAGCTTGCGCAGTTCCTGGCCGGCCTGATGCTTGGGATATTGAGTCAGCCACAGCAGGCACATGCGCTGGATATGAACTAGGCAGCGTTGGACAATGGCATCAGGAACAGACTTTTTAATTGCTTTCAGGATACTTTTATGCCCATCGCTGGTGATACTTTCGATCTGGATTCCAAGCTTTAGCAAGTTCGAAAGATCTTCCCTGATTTCCTCGTAGTGCTCTCCATCGGTAAAACGTAACAACTGGGTGTATCCATCGAAGTCATCTTGGTAGCAAACCAAACAGAATTTGGCAAAATAGGTGGCATCTATTCGCAAGTGAACCAGGTCCCGCTTGATTATCCTGATCCGGGGAGCTTTCTCCAATAACTCGTAGAATGTCCGTTGGAGTGTATCGCGGCATAAACCACTATCCCTGCTCAAAGTTTTGTAAGTCTGACGCTCCAAAACCCATTTCCGGAACCAAACAAACCTGTTCTGAACGCGCTGTTCTGGCCGGTTGTCGGTCAGAAAAATTCCACATCTCTTGCACTTGAACCGTTGCTTACCAGAGCGTTTCCCCCAACGAATAACTTCGGTAAAACCACAGGCCCAACAGCGTTTTTTTTGATTTTTTCATAAACATAAAAAGTTTGATGAAACCAAGTTCATCAAACTTTCTGTAATACCAATAATGATTATCCTTTCATAGCTTTTTACCAACCATTTTTCAGTAATATGCCGAGATAATAAAAGAACTGCAATGGCAGGAAGTGTAATTTGAAGTCTGAGTTGGAATAATCGATTCCAATATATCAATTTTACGTTGGTAATTTTGACTACTGAACACTGTGACTGAACACTGTGACTGAATACTGTGACTGAATACCGTGACTTTTTATTCCTTCCCCATCCGGAACAAAACATCTTTTTCTTCTTTTGAAAGCGAGTCGTAACCCGATTTGCTGATTTTCTCCAGGATTTCGTTCATCCGGGCTTTTTCAGTGTTTTTCAGGCGGTTGTATTCAATGTCGTCAACCGGTTTGCGGTAGGTAACCTTCACTTTCGGCCTGGGTTTAAACGGGTTTTTCATTCCCGGGAACAGGCGGTTAAATCCTTTGCCCGGATCAATGCCCCGGCGGAGCTGAAAGATGTAAATTACGCCCCAGAAAGCGCCGCCCAAATGTGCCAGGTTTCCTCCCGCGTTGGTTGACGAGATGCCAATCACATACAACAAAACCGAAAACAGGGCCAGATACTTCATCCGTACCGGCCCGATAAACATGAGGTGAATGATGTGGTTGGGTGCATAAACCGCCAGCGCAGTTACGATGGCAATCACCGACGCCGAAGCTCCCAGAAGCCTTGAATCGGCAACAAATCCGGAGAAAGCCGGAAATAAATTATATCCGGCAACGTAAAATATTCCACCAAATATTCCACCAAAAAGGTAAATCGCAATCAGTTTCCGCTGATCAAAATATCCCAGGAAGATTTGTCCCATCCAGTAAAGCCAGAGCAGGTTGAACAGGATATGCAGAAAATCGAAATGCAGGAACATGTAGGTAATCAAGGTCCAGGGACGGGCCGCCAACGTTCCTAAATCAGCCGGAAGGGCAAGCCAGTCGATAAAAGGGAATGGAGTACCCGAAAGGAAATAAATTACATTCGCGATCCGGACCACCAGGAAAACGCCCAGATTAATGTAAATCAGGCGGGTTAAGGCCGAACCTTCCCGGAAAGATTCTTTTATTTCGTCCCAAATATTCATTTCCTAGTAAAAATGGGTGGTGGTCTTATTCCAGTATTTAATCATGATAAACCCGAACAACATACCTCCAAGATGCGCAAAATGAGCCACATTCCCGCCGGTGTTGGTTATTCCGCTGAAAAGCTCGATGGCGCCGTAGCCCATCACAAAATATTTGGCTTTGATCGGGATTGGCGGGAAAAGCAACATAAGTTCGGTATTTGGGAAAAGCATCCCGAAGCCAAGCAGAATACCGAAAATAGCTCCGGAAGCCCCAACCGTAGGAACATTAAGCAACAGGTTCAGTTTGCCTGCATCGGGATCAGAGAAATTTTTACCCTGGTTAAATATTTCGGTGCCCTGGCTCATCACCATGTTCACGGTTTCGGGCGTCATGTGGCTTGCCAGGTAATGGAATTCCAGATAATTTACAAAACTGTAAAATACGGCAGCTCCCAGTCCGGTGACAAAATAAAAAATGAAGAAGCGTTTCGGCCCCCACACACTTTCCAGCACCCGGCCAAACATCCAAAGGGCAAACATATTGAAAAAAAGGTGCAACAACCCGCCGTGCATAAACATGTGCGTTACCAGTTGGTAGGGCTTAAATTCGGGCGATTCGATGTAGTGCAACCCTAAAATATTGGTCAGGTCGATCCCCCTCAGACTCATGATGTAGGTTATAAACAGCATGATGGAGTTGATAATGATCAGGTTTTTAACAACTGGTGGAATCGTATTGAAACTGGGTCTGAAATTCTGCATTGTATCTGTTTTTTGTTTTTAATCTACTGAATCTGAAATCGGGTTCGCAATTTCAAGAATCGCACCAAATTTAATCGTTCGACTTTTAACCTTAAACTTGCTCTGCCAAAGTAGTAATTTTCTGTTTTCCTTCAACTTTTCAGTCAATTTGTCATTTTAGTAATTTTTCGAAATCCTCCAGTGGCATGATGGACAGTATTTTTTTCCCCTTGGGGGTGAAATTTGGTGTATGGCAGGCAAAAAGGTTGTCGATCAGTTCGTTTATTTCGTTTGGTTTCAAGGCGTGCCCATAAGGTATGGCCGAAGCTTGTGCCAGCGATATGGCTACCGTTTCGCGCGCTTTTTCCTGAAGGTTGACCGGCGAATTTTTATATTCTTCGAGCAAGCCCTCGATGATTTCGATGGGCGACGAGGTATTCAACACGCCCGGTATCCCGTTGACAATGAAACTGTTCCGGCCAAACTCGCGAATGTCGAAACCCAGTGCGCCCAGGTCGGGAAGAATGCTGGTAAGCAAAGTGGCATCCGAAGCGTTCAGCTCAAACGTTTCAGGGAAAAGCTGCTGTTGGCTGGCAACCTCGTGATTTTCAAGCACCTGAATGAGTCGTTCGTACAAAATCCGTTCGTGTGCCCGCTTTTGGTCAATGACCATCAGTCCCGATTTGACTGGTGTCAGGATGTATTTATTTTTAAACTGAACCGCATTTTTCGCGATTTGCTGCTCTTCCATCCTGAATTGCACCGGCTCATTTTCAAGTGGTTCGGTCTGAGGATCAGATTCAAGCCCGCGGTAAAGCGATTGCCAGTTTTCGGGATTGGGGCGCGGATGCGGTGTGGCCGAAAAACTGCTGTCCCTTCCGGGGTAACTATTTGCCGGAGTTTGCGTCTCGAACGGATTATAGGTTGGATTTACCCTGATCTCGGGTGCGCTTACTTCATCAAAACGATGCAGTGGCATTGGTATTTCCACACTTCCTTCCTGATCAAAATCGATGGATGGTACAATATTAAATTTGCCAAGGGCTTCGCGCACCGAGGCATGCAGGATTTGCCAGATAGCCGATTCGTTCTCGAACTTGATTTCAGTTTTCGTTGGATGTATGTTGACATCAATATCGGCAGGATCAAGATCGAACGAGATGAAATAAGACGGAATGGAGTCAGGGGGCAATATTTTTTCGTAGGCCTGCATGATGGCCCTGTGAAAAAACGGATGCTTCATGTACCGGTTATTCACAAAAAAGAACTGTTCGCCAAAGGTTTTGCGGGCGTGTTTGGGCTGCCCTATGAATCCTGAAATTTTAACCAGCGAAGTTTCCGTGTCGATGGGGATCAGGTTCTGGTTGATGTTTTTTCCGAAAATGGAGACAATCCGCACGCGCTTGTTCGAGGCGTTCAGTTCGTAAATGGCGGTTCCGTTGTGGTGCAGCAAAAATGAAATTTCAGGATTGGAAAGGGCAATGTGCTGAAATTCGTTGATGATGTGCTTGAGTTCGGCCGGGTTCGACTTCAGGAATTTGCGACGGGCCGGAACGTTGAAAAACAGGTTTTTAACCTGAAAGTTGGTGCCGTTGTCGCATCTTACCGGTTCCTGAGTGAGGAGGTTTGAACCTGAAATGTGAATAAAAGTTCCCAAATCCTGATCGTGTTCTTTGGTCCGGAGTTCCACCTCGGCAATGGCAGCAATCGAAGCCAGCGCCTCGCCGCGGAAACCCATGGTTCGGATGGCAAAAATATCGTTGGCCGTTCTGATTTTGGAGGTTGCATGTCGTTCAAAAGCCATCCTGGCATCGGTGTCCGACATGCCACTGCCGTTGTCGGTAATCTGGATGAGCGTGCGGCCCGCATCCTTGATGTTTACCTTGATCTGGGTCGCACCGGCATCAATGGCATTCTCAACCAATTCTTTAACCACTGAAGCGGGCCTCTGGATGACTTCTCCGGCGGCAATCTGGTTGGCCACCGAATCTGGAAGTAATTGGATAATATCTGCCACGTTCTCGTTTTCTGTTTCGGAATTAATTGATGACAAAACTAACAATTGTTCGGGTAGTTCGAAAATTAAGTTCGAAGTTGAAAAAGAGTTACAGGCTTCAAGCAGCAAGTCTCAGCCAATATATTTTCAAATCCTCAAATTTTCAAATTTTCAAATCCTGGCTACTTCAAATCTTTCCCGAAAACCCGGAACCGTTTGTAAACCTGGCCACCCATTTTTTCCATTTCGGCGCGTACCTTCGTGTTGTATTCCAGTTCGAGGTGCGAATCGACTACGGTTTTTCCGGCAGCGAGCGCCGATTCGAGCATTTTCACCCCCATCAGCACGTCGAGCCCTTTGCCGCGGTAGGCCGGGTCAATTCCGCCAAGCAGCAGGTTCAACTGTTTCGATTTCCGGGCGGCGGCAAATATTTTAAAAATCCCGAAAGGGAACAGGTAACCCTTTGCCCTCCGGATGCCGTCGCCAATGTGCGACATGCCGATTACGAATGCCACTACTTCGTTTTGGTTATTTACCACAATTTTAATAAAGCGCGGGTTGATCAGGAAAAGGTAGCGGTTGGCAAAATCGTCCATTTCATTTTCGGAAAACGGGATGAAGCCGAATATTTCGGTAAATGTGCGGTTGAGCAGGTGCAAAACCGGATGAATGTATGGTTTTACCTTTCGCCGTGAAGTAAATTCAAGCACATGCAATCCGTGATTGAGTTGCCGGGCACGTTCCTGAATTTTCAGATAGAATTCAGGAATGGGATCCGGAATTTTGATTTGGTAAACCACCAGGTCAACTTCTTTGGCGAATTCATTTTTCTCAAGTAATTCAACCTGATAAGGAAAATTACAGTTTGATGCAATGACGGACGGTTCATCAAAACCATCGATCAGTAAACCCTGCGGATCTTTGTCTGAAAAAGCCAGCGGGCCAACCAGCCTGACCATATTTTTTGCCCGGCCCCAGTTTTCGATATACTGAAGCAAGGCATGGGCAACTTCATCGTCGTTCCAGGTTTCAAAGAAGGCAAACCGGGCATGTTTTTCCTGATGTTGTTCGTTGTATTTCCGGTGAACGATGCCCATAATCCGTCCGACCACTTTTTTCTCGCGGCGGGCCAACAGTAAAATGGTGTCGCACGCATCGAATGATTTGTTTTTCTTCGGGTTAAAAAAATCCCATTCGTCCATGTAAATCGGCGGGACCCAGTTTGAATGGCCCTTGTGGATGGCGGCTGGCAAATGAATAAACTTTTTAAGATCTTTCTTTGATTTGACTTCCTGAATAATTACCGGGGCAAGTTTAGTCTTTCGCATTTCCATATAATTCATTTGCTAGCTTTGGTTTCAAATCAAATTTCAAAAACAGCTTCCAAGATATTTTATTTTTTCGATAGAACATGTAGGTATCTTCCCGTTTCTGGACGAATTATTAAAAAAGGATTAAAGCTGTCGGTTGAAAATGTGTTGAAATGCCAGTAAATAAAGGTTATATGACAAATACTACGGGTTGTTTAAAAATCAGGATATTTGATAAAGGACTAAGAAACTGTTTAAATTTATATTGAACCCACTTCGGGGTTCTCAAACTACTTGGTTCATTTGCCTCCGGTTACACCGGAGGTTATTCAAATTCAAGTCCTTCGGACTTTTGGCTCTTCATAACCCTGAATGGGTTTAATTTTAATAACCGTGGGTGGCAACCCACGGAAAATGAATGACATAATCCAGAAACCCTGAAGGGGTTGAACTTTAATACATGTTAATTAAATCAAATTTAAACAGTTTCTAA
>JBBIHV010000144.1:0-9225 GCA_037446835.1 Sunxiuqinia sp.
GTTCAGTACCATGTTATAAACCGTCGGCACAAAAATAAGGTGACGTATAAAATTTATATTCAGGCTGTTAAGCGGGAAAGCAAACATGTATAATTTGCCGTTGCCAAACGAATGCACCGTTAATGCGCTCCGGCCATTTTTAAATTTCAGCAACACGGTTTCCGGTTTAAGTTCCTGGTCCGAAAACCTCACCGAACCTTTTATTTGGGGCAAGTCAGCTTCTTTTTCTTGTTTTTTAAACACGTTCCGGTACAATTCATTCTCGTAATTAATTTCCGAAATCCCCACTGTTGCCGTGTCAAAAGCCGTAATTGATTTTGCGTTCAGTGCGCCAAGCAGGTCGTTGTATTGGTCGTAACTGCTCAGTATCTCCGGAAAAATGACCAGCGAGCCACCTTGGTTCGCCCAAATAACCAGTTCGTTTTTTAATCCGGAGCTAATCTTCTGGTTATTTATCAGGAAAATACATTGCTGGTTTTTCAACTGCGAAATTTGCACATTGTTCTCCGGAAACTGGGTGTAGCTAATTAATTCGTCCCCGGAAAACAAATCGTTCAGATAATCAGGACTTTTTGTCAACGGATTCTTAATTCCGAGGGCATTAAGTTTTCCCTGGACCGTATAACTCAGAAAAAACGAATTGTCATAAATAATCGGATAATCATCGAGTTCGACTTTACAAAGCTGGATACCGGTCGAATTGTTGGTGTAGTTCAGTTCCAGAACCGATTCTTCGTTCCCGGCCAGGTTTATAGTCGAAATTGCTTTTAACGAATCGTTTATGTTTAATCTGACTGGAATATTCTGATATGCCTGGGCTGACATATTTTTGATACGCACCATCAATTTTTCCTGCTGCCCGATTTTTCTTCCGGGAACCTCGAACCAGCACGAGTCGATGAGTAAATTGTTGATTTTTCGCGCTACAAACGGCAAGAGGTTTGCATATATTGCAGGATCTGGTTTGATTGAAGCAAAATCGCTGCTGTTTTTCTGAAAGTCGGTCAGCAGGTAAATTGTTTGATCTCCCTTTTGGCCTGAAGTTGAAAAAAAATGTGCAACATGTTTGTAAACCTCCGAGAGCAGGGTTGACCTCGGGCTTTCCTTTATTTCGCTGATTTGTTGAATAAATTGTTCCCTGTTCAGGAAAAACTGGTGTTGCGGCAAAAAGTCATTGGTAACCAACAGAAAACGGGCCCCAATCCGGTACGAATTTGCAATCTCAATGGCTTTTAACCTGGCTTGTTCGAGCAATTGTCCTGTCTCTCCTTCCGCTTTCATGCTGAAACTGTTGTCGATATAAATTGCGACCAGTTGTACCGGCGCACTCATTTTTCGGTTATTGAGCGGTATAAATGGCCGGCTGAAAGCAAATACGAGCGAAGCAACGACCAGCAAACGGGCAATCAGGATGATCAATTGTTTGAGCTGTGATTTTTTCCTTGATTCCTGCCTGATCAGTTTTAAAAGCGAAACATTGCTGAAATAGAGTGTTTTATACTTTTTAAAATTGAATATGTGAATAATGACTGGTATGATCAGGGCCAGTAACGCAAACAGAAAGGCCGGATATAAAAAACTCATTTTCTGATTTTATTGATATTTCCGAAACCGGTCAAGCTTTAGGAAGTATTTTAAGAACTTGTCCAACCTTCAGGCTACTTGCTTCTTTAATGTTGTTGAGTTTCATGATGTCATAGTTTGAAACTCCCGGAAATTTTTTTGCAATTGTCCAGAAATTATCACCGCTTTGAACTTTGTAATAAATGATGTCAGTTTTTACTGATTCATCCGTTGAAGTTCCTTTTATTGCTGTGTTATTGACGGTATTGTTTTCAACAACTGATTTTTCATTGGACTTTGTTCCGGTTGAATCGGATGCCGGTACTTCCTGATGATTTAACTTCGAAATGTCGGCATTTTTTTGATCGGCAGTTGAAGTTGGTTGCTTTTTTTTGGGATTTGGGCTCGTTCTACTTTCACCTGCATAGAGTTCGCCTTGGCCCTGAGGCACATATATTGCCATTCGTTGTCCGGTTTTGATGAAATTTTTATGCAGCTTGTTCCAATAGCTCAAATCGGAGAGCCGAACCCTGAACCGCCTGGAAATCAGACCAAGATTGTCGCCCCGCCTCACAATATAAATAATTTTATCGCGGCCTTTTATATCACTGGGACTTAAACTAGCCCAACTGTTTTGCGGGTTAACGATTTGGTTGTTGGGGAAGAATTCGTCCCTGCGGTGATCGTGAATTGTCGATTGGTTTTCCAAATAAGCCGAAATCTGATCTTGTGGCAATACCAGACTATACGATTTTACTTTGCTGGCCGGAACAATATCACGGCGATACTGAGGGTTCAAGCTACGGAGTTCTTCAATCGGAATCCCAATTACTTCGGAAATCTGGTTGAAGTTCAAATAGTCATTTACCATTATGGTATCAGTAATTATCGGAAAATCAGGGTTTCTGGGAAGAATGTTGTGACATTGATAGAAGTTCATCACATAGTTGGCTGCAATAAATGCCGGTACATAACCGCGCGTTTCTTTGGGCAGGCGGTAATAAATTTTCCAGTAATCTTTTTTGTCGCCCGAACGTTTTATGGCTTTGTTCACATTTCCGGGGCCACAATTGTATGCGGCAATTACCAGGTGCCAGTCTTTGTAAATGTTGTATAAATCTCGCAGGTACCTTGCCGCTGCGTCGGTTGCTTTAATCGGGTCGCGCCGTTCGTCAACAAATGTACTGACTTCGAGTTTGTACATCCTTGCCGTTGAGTACATAAACTGCCACAAACCAACCGCACTGGCAGCCGAATTTGCTCCCGGGTTTAAGGCCGACTCAATAATTGGCAGGTATTTTAATTCCATTGGTAAATCGTATTTGGCCAGGGCTTCTTCGAAAAGCGGGAAATAATAATTGGCCAATCCAAGCATTACGGCAACCTGTTTGGGCTTGCGCACAGTGTACATGGCGATAAAATTCCTGACAGTGGTGTTATACGAAAGGCTGACAGCAGACTGGAGCGATTGTAGCCGCTGAATATAGACTGAATCAGGCAATATCTGTTTTAGGGTATCAGCTTCGGCCAGTTCGGTACTATCCAGAAGGAATGCGTTTTGCACATACCAACTGTTTGTCAAACTGTCCAGTTTGTCCGAGAAATATTTATTCAGGTCTTCGTCGGGTATCTGGTAATATTTTTTATACCCGCTTGCTGTATCCAATGAAGCAACTTTAATTGTACATGCCTTCCGAAGGTTATCCTTCTTCAATCCGGATGCAAATGAATTCAATCCGGCAATTGTCAGTAAAATAACGGTCAGTCGTAATCTACTCATAAATGGTTGTTAAAATTTTATAATACAATAAACCCCCATCACCTTATTATCCATGCACATAACAGGCCCGGGGACCCAGTTGAACGTTAAATCGTCGTTTACATTAAAGTTGAAAAAATTAGCGTCAACACTTGCGTCAATTATATTTAAGGCATAAAAAACAACGGTACTGATAATTACCAAATCTCTGTTCCGTCTCCAACTATCTTTTGCAATTCGAAGGTCTTCAGTCAACTGTGAAATTTTATCCGGTTGAAAAAAGATTGGATTGATTTTTAAATTCAAATACGAATTTGTGTACGGATTGTTATCAATTATATCAGAATATGCCCTTTTATAAGTTGTATAAACTTGGTTGTTAAAGTTAATAAAGTATCCCAAAGTTGCAAAACCTCCGTAAACAAGTGGCAGTTTCCAGTATTTCCGGTTATAAATCTGGCCCAAACCCGGTAATATTGTGGAATATACGGTTGCCCTGCGGGGTGAGTGTATAACTATTTTGGGCTTAACTTTCACCGTATCTTTTACTGATTCCTGACCAAAGACAGAAATTCCTGTTGTCAGAAACAGGAAAACCAGCAAACCAGCGTAAATTAGTTTAAACCGAATGATATTTTTTATTCTAAGCATCTAATTTGTCGAGAATTCCTAAAATTCGTTCCAGGTCTTTAGTCGAACCAAAGGGGATGACAATTTTTCCTTTTCCTGTCGGGTCCATCTTGAAATCGATTTTTGACTGAAAATATTTGCTGAGGTGATTGTACAAATCCTGATATTCAGTCGGAAATTGAGGCTTTCTTGCCTTTTCTTTGGGCTGAAAACTCGAAGCATCCTCGCTATAATTCCTCACAATTTCTTCGACACGGCGGACCGAAAATTCATGTTTAATGATTTCGTCGTAAATCATCAACTGCATATCCGAATCCATGATATTCACCAAAGCACGGGCATGTCCCATTGAAATTGATTTTTCAACAATCCCTTTTTGAATTTTTGCCGGAAGTTTCAGCAAACGCAGGTAGTTCGTTACAGTCGAGCGCTTTTTGCCAACCCGGTCGCTCAGGTTCTCCTGGGTAAGGTTACACTCATCGATCAGCCGCTGATAGCTAAGGGCAATTTCAATGGCATCCAGGTCCTCGCGCTGAATATTTTCAACCAGGGCCATTTCCAGCATACCTTCGTCATCGGCAGTGCGCACATAGGCTGGAATGGCCGTCAGCCCGGCAATTTTCGAAGCCCTGAACCGGCGTTCACCAGCTATGATCTGATACTGATTATAGTCAATTTTACGAAGGGTTATGGGTTGGATGATCCCAATCTCCTTAATTGAGGCGGCAAGCTCATTCAAGGCTTCCTCATCGAATTTGGTGCGGGGTTGGAAAGGGTTAGCAACAATTTTTGAAATTTCAATTTCATTAATCGAAGAGGCTATTTCCTGATGGTTGCTAGTTTCAGCCCCATCAATCAATGCGCCCAAACCTCTTCCCAAAGCGTTTTTTTTTGCCATAACAAAAAGTCTTATTCGATAATTTTTTCTGAATTCTTAATTTTAGTCATCCCATTGTTCTGCAGCAGTTCGCGCGCCAGGTTCATATAACTTGAAGCGCCTTTTGACGTGGCATCGTATAAAATTGCCGGTTGCCCAAAACTGGGGGCTTCACTAAGTTTTATATTGCGCTGGATAACTGATTCAAAGACCATTTCCTGAAAGTGTTTTTTTACCTCTTCCTGAACCTGGTTCGACAAATTCAGGCGCGAATCGAACATAGTTAAAAGAAACCCTTCAATTTCAAGTTCAGGGTGCAATTTGTTCTGGATAATTTTAATCGTGTTTAGCAGTTTTCCCAAACCTTCAAGTGCAAAATATTCGCATTGTACCGGAATAATAACCGAATCGGCTGCTGTAAGCGCATTTACAGTGATTAGCCCAAGTGAAGGGGAACAATCGATCAGGATAAAATCATAGTCGTTCCTGATTTTTTCGATCACATGCCTCAATACTTTTTCACGATTGGGTAAATTCAACATTTCAATTTCGGCTCCCACCAGGTCGATGTGGGAAGGAATGAGGTCCAATCCGTGAATTTCAGTGTTTAAAATTATTTTTCGGGGATCAAGTTCATCGACAATACATTCGTAAATGCTGGTTTTTACATTCCTGACATCAAAACCTACTCCTGAAGTGGCATTTGCCTGTGGATCTGCATCAATTATAAGCACTTTATACTCTAAAACGGCCAAACTTGCGGCCAGATTAATTGCAGTAGTGGTTTTCCCAACACCTCCCTTTTGGTTCGCAAGCGCAATTACTTTTCCCATATAAAAACTACTTATTTGGTATGTTCCAAAGTTAATATTTAAAACAGATTCAGTTAGAAATTATTTATTAATTAAACTTAATTGTCTCACAAGTAGCTGATATTCATTATTTTGATTCTTGTTGACTTCCCCGGTAAACGATTAAATCTGTTCTCAATATTTTCTATCCGAATTTTCCTGTTTACTCTTTTGGTTTAATATTCAGTTTGGTTTCCTGAATTTATGAATGGCACTGGCACGATCGGATCACATCAGCTGGATTTTTTTTGCCTCTTTTTTCAGGTGTTCAAGATCAATGGGTACCACCCCCAGTTTTTCGCAAACCAATCCTCCCGCAAGGTTCGAAAGCTGGGCCATAAAAGGAATTGGTAAACCAGCCGCCAAACATAGACTTGCCGCAGCAATTACTGTATCGCCTGCACCTGAAACATCCGCAATATCCCTTACTTCAGATGGATAATAATTCTGTTTGACTCCATTGGTTAAAAATACGCCAAGCTCAGATAATGTTATGAATATCAATCCAATATGATTATTTTTCTTGAATTCTTCAGAAACTTTTTTCAGTACTTCCATATCTGTTTTTTCGATCTGTAACTTCAGCCCATCTTTAAACTCCTTGAAATTCGGCTTGAATAAATCAACATTGTGGTAATAGCTGAAATTTCTGCTTTTTGGGTCAGCAGCAGTAAGTATGTTCCTTTCTTTGGCCAGTCCAACCACATTTTTGATCAATTCAGGAGTGATAAGGCCTTTGTCGTAATCAACAAAAATAATAATGTGGATGTGTTCGGTATCGATAATGTTTTTAATCCTTTCAAAGACTTTGTGTTCGAATTCCTGACCGATAAGCCCTGAAAACTCCTGATCGACTCTCGAAATCTGCTGTCCTCCGCTGATGATGCGGGTTTTGACCGTTGTCATCCGGGTCTCATCCACAAAGATTCCATCATTGATCAGGTTGTTTTCTTTCATCAAATCCGAAAAAATCCGGCCTTTCTCATCGTTACCAATGATTGAAACCAGGATTGGGGTAGCGCCAAGTGCCTGAATGTTAAGCGATACGTTTCCTGCGCCACCCAGCCTGTTTTCCTGTTTGGTGACTGTCACGATCGGAATCGGGGCCTCGGGCGATATCCGGTCAACTTTGCCCCACAAATAACTGTCAACCATTCCGTCGCCAATAACCAAAACATTTAATTCTGAAAATTTACTAAAAACCTGTTCTATATTATCTCTTTTCACTTCCTGGCTTTTTTTCGATGCGACAAAAATAGTAAAATTAACCGCCAAAAAAACGCTAAATGTCGCCAAATACGTGGATGCGCTTAAAACACGAATGGGAACAATCCTTGTAGGAAAGTTCCCATTCACTTTTGGTCAACCCGAAGGTTTTCCTGAGTGCCAGACTACGGTTATTCAAGCTGGCTGTTTCATCCGGTTTCTTCAACCATTTTTCCCAGCCCTGAGCTTTCCTGTTCGGTTTGTTACAACCTAACATTTAAGCTGTCCGTTCGACGCTTCCGGAGAATTGTCTTCCCGAACGAAGTTCCATTGAAGCCACCTTTAATTCACTTGTTTTTCAAACCGGTGATTGGTGAAAAACTACCGCTGATCCGGAGACCGTTTCGTTTTCAGTCCGGCCTCGAGAAACCTAAATTTCTTTCGTGCCTCCTGCTTTTTCTGAACCAACCTTTTAAATGAACGTTTTGCGATCATTTGTTGTGTTGATGAACCTAACATTAAATGCTTCGGCTCAAACTTCAGCTTTTCCTGGTTGCGGATCCGAAGATCCGGATGATCGGGTATATGATTCAATTAAGTACCTTCCTCCCAATCCAACCCTTCAAAGCGGCCTTTTATCGCTCGTCTGATGTGATAAAGTTAGTACATAGCTGAGCTAAATGCCAATTTTTGCCCGATATAAAATAAACGGAGTGTGATCATTGGTTATTAACAATTGTTGATAACCAAATTCTGATTGTAATCGTCAATAAATAAATGCTTTGTGATTTATTTATTGAGAGATTTGAATTGTTATAAACAAAAACAACAACCGGTCAGTTCCTGAAAAGGATTGATAATCCTTCTTCCAGCCTGAATTCGGACGTTTCAACGCCTGCTTCTTTTAGTGCAGCCCGAAACCCTTCGTTCATCAATTTCCCGGCCCGCAACGGAAAATAGAGCAGTTGCGGATAATGGGTTTCGTGTGCGGGATGATGATAAAACTCAAGGCACGACTCCTGGTTTGTTGATAAATATATCCTGCAGGCAACCGGCCTGGCTGAATAAACTGAACATGAGCCATCTTTAAGAAGCGGACAGGGCCACTTATAATTCAAGATGTCGCTTTCATCTAATTTTGAAGTGACTGCGTGTTTTTGGGCCGACCGTTTTGCCAATCCTTCAAGTTCTTCGGGATTGAAATTTTTATTGATGTGTTCGGAAAGAAAATGCAGTTCGTAAGAATTGGCAAAAACGGCCTGATGGCAGCACCAGTGACAACCTTTAAAACAGGCAACCTTCATGTTTTGCCTTTCTGCAAAAGCTGTGACGGAGTTGTTCAGATCGTCAATTGTTGAATAAAGCGATTCGATGGCTGCAAACATGGATTGATTTGAAAGGCCTTCGCTTATAAATGATTGTGCTAAACGATAGCCATCACCATAAAAAATACGGTCGTTCTCGGAAAATTTTTTGGTCTCTTCGGTCATCTGCTGGCAAAATATTTTGTGCAAAAATAAACTTAGTTTAATGGAAAGGTTTTATCTTGAAACAATATTTTAATCTGAAAATTTGAAGCGGTGAAGCTACTCTTTATCATTTATTTTCTGTTTTCATTCGGCCTTGTTAAAGGTTCTCAGACCGATTATTTACCAGTTCCGGCAAAAGATCTGGTCAAACATACGTATTACACGCTTTCGTTTAATAAATCCAACGAGGAGGCGAATTGGGTTTACTATGTTTTGACCGACAGTATGGTGCTGAAAAGCGGGGAGGAGAGAAGCAACAGTTTCAGGATGGACAAAATGGTTGTTACCGGATCGGCAAAATCTTCGGACTATACCAAAAGCGGCTACGATCGCGGTCACCTTTGCCCCGCAGCAGACATGGGGTTCAATGCAATTGCCATGAACGAAAGTTTCCTGATGTCGAACATTACCCCTCAGGCGCCCGATTTTAACCGGGGTATCTGGAAAGAACTTGAAACTAATGTTCGCAATTGGGCATTAAAAGAACACCGGCTCATCGTGATTACCGGTCCGGTTTTTAAGGATAACAAAGGGACAATTGGCCCTGACAAAGTAGTGGTTCCTGGTTATTTTTTTAAACTGGTTTACGATGCAACCGGTAACCCGAAGTTGATCGCGTTTTTAATCCCAAATCAGAAAACCGGACGTCCCTTGACTGATTTTGCAGTTCCAACCGATAAAGTAGAGGAACTTACGGGATTCGATTTCTTTTCACAACTTCCGGACGATTTGGAATCAAAACTCGAAAGTAAGGTAGAACTGGCTGGCTGGTTCGACGGTTATAAAACCAGCGAGCCGTTGGCAAAACAG
>JBBIHV010000145.1:0-7256 GCA_037446835.1 Sunxiuqinia sp.
AGTACCATTGTCGATGTATTTCCATATTTTGAAGACAGTGTGAACAAACCCATTCCTTCGAACCTGAAACCGCTGGCCCAGGTAACCAAGCCACAGGTTTTCGAGGATGAAGATCTGGATGTGGTTTATTCGGCGGATGACGAGGAAGAAGATGAAATATCAGAGGAGGAAGTTGATTCGGAAGAATAAATAAAAATAGTCATTCATTGTTTGGCTGCAAACCGGCAATGAATGACTATTAAACACTTGATTTTAAATCAGATAAAATTCAAGAACGCAATCTAAACACGTTCGAAATACGATTTTTTCAGGTTAATCATAACCCTGTAAAAATTGAATTTATCCCGTTGGGCCGGGTCAAACTCATAATAGGCACAGGCAATCCGGCAAATGTCTTTCACTTCAGTATAAATCGTATTGATTTCCCTTTTAAGTTCGGCACTCAACTGGTCTCTGCCGTTAGCGATATCAAAGCAATTTTTCAATTCAGCAAGTTTTTCCTTGTAGGCCACCAACCGGTCGAGTAAATTCCGGTTAATACCACGGGCAAGAATAATATGCTGCAATTCGGGAGTCATATTTCTCTTGAAAGTAGCCATCATTTTATACAGGCTGAAATGATCGCCATTCTTGGCGTCGCTGTAATATTCAACATATCCGAGATTGTCAAAAGTCTCGTTCAGGAATGGTTTGTCGTGGCTGAAATCGACCTTCATTTGAGCCCGGAAGACGGTAATATCTTTTAAAGCGGAAACCATCAATTCGTAAAACTGGTTGTGCTTTTCAAGGTGATCGATGAGCGACTCATGCGTAAAATACTGGTACATTATCCGATCGATCCGGTCCTTCAGATTTTCGGCATAGTCGGGTGACCAATTTCGCCTGACAGAAGATAGTTCGTAGATGTTCTCGCTGAATGATTGAGCGATTTTCCTGCATGTTAAAATGGTTGCAGTTCCGGTTAAACAAGTTGATATGACATTCATAATCGCATGGTTTAAATTAATGGAATAATTATCTAAAATATACGAAAAAATTAACTGAATTGGGCACTTAAACAAGATTATTTTCGAAATCATGTTGAAGAAAACATTCTGCCGCCATCAACTTTTTCAGACGAAAAAGAATATCCTGAAAGCGTTCAGATTATGAACATTTGTTTACTATAATCATTCTCCTTGAGGTTCATAAAAAGAAAACCCTGATCAGCATAATTCTGACCAGGGTTTCCGATATTTTGAGGTATTCAACTCGGGAAATCAGCTATTTTTAGCCAATCTCTTTCGTTCGAATTCTTTCAAATTAATTTTTCGCATTCGGATTGAAAGTGGCGTCACTTCAACCAACTCGTCGTCTTTAATGTATTCGAGCGCTTCTTCCAAACTGAATTTAATTGGCGTTACCAACCTTAATTTCTCGTCGGAACCCGAAGCACGCATATTTGTGAGCTTTTTTGGTTTTGTCACGTTGATGGTTAAATCGTCGGCCCGCGTATTTTCACCAATCACCTGTCCTTCATACACTTCCTGTCCCGGATCGATAAAAAACGAACCACGGTCCTGAAGTTTGCTAATTGAATAGGCAAATGCGGTACCGGTTTCGAGTGCCACCAGCGAACCGTTGTTTCGGTTGTCGATGGGCCCTTTGTACGGCTGGTATTCGATAAACCGATGATTCATAACCGCTTCGCCGGCAGTTGCGGTAAGCATGTTGGTACGCATACCAATAATTCCGCGCGAAGGAATCAAAAATTCGAGGTGAATCCGGTCGCCTTTGCGTTCCATATTTTGCATTTCACCTTTCCGCATCGAAGCCATTTCAACTACTTTTCCGGAATATTCATCCGGAACGTCCACGTGCATTTCTTCGATTGGTTCACACTTTTCGCCTGCAATATCTTTGTATAAAACCTGTGGTTGTCCCACCTGAAGTTCATAACCTTCGCGACGCATGGTTTCAATCAGCACCGACAAGTGAAGGACTCCACGTCCGTAAACGGTATATGAATCGGCTGAATCGGTAGGCAATACCCGAAGAGCAAGGTTTTTCTCCAGTTCCTTTTCCAGGCGGTCTTTCAGATGGCGCGAGGTCACATATTTTCCTTCCTTTCCGTAGAAAGGCGAATTGTTAATCATGAAAGTCATGCTCATGGTTGGCTCGTCAACGGCAATCGGGTCCAAAGGTTCCGGATTTTCCCAGTCGCAAACGGTGTCGCCAATATCAAATCCTTCGATTCCGACCATGGCACAAATATCTCCGGAAATCATCTGCTCCACTTTTTGGCGTCCAAGTCCGGTAAATGTATGCAGTTCCTTGATTTTGGTGCGTTTGACCGATCCGTCGCGCTTAACCAGCGAAACATTCATGCCCTCTTTAATTTCTCCGCGATGAATACGACCAATGGCAATACGGCCAACATAGGACGAATAATCGAGCGAGGTGATTAAAACCTGCGGTGTGCCAGGATTTGCAACGGGTCCCGGAATGTATTTTACGATGGCTTTCAGCAAAGCTTCAATATTATCTGAAGGCACTTTCCAGTCGTCCGACATCCAGCCTTGTTTGGCAGAACCATAAATGGTAGGGAAACTTAACTGGTCTTCAGTGGCATTCAGGCTGTACATCAGGTCGAAAACCTGTTCGTGAACTTCTTCCGGACGGCAGTTCGGTTTATCAACTTTGTTCACTACCACAATGGGTTTCAGGCCTAAAGCCAGGGCTTTCGACAATACAAAGCGGGTTTGTGGCATGGTTCCTTCAAAGGCGTCAACCAGCAATAAAACACCGTCGGCCATATTCAACACCCGTTCAACTTCACCGCCAAAATCGGCGTGACCAGGAGTATCGATGATGTTGATTTTAATATCTTTATAAATAACAGATACGTTCTTCGCCAGGATTGTAATTCCACGTTCACGTTCCAGATCGTTGCTATCGAGAATCAACTCCTGTTTTTTCTCGTGTTCTTTCATGATGTTACAATAGTAAATCATCTTGTCAACCAATGTGGTCTTTCCGTGGTCAACGTGGGCAATAATCGCAATGTTTCTAATCTTCTGCATAGGTTTCAAAAATGAAGGCGCAAAGATAGCCTAATAATCCAATCGAACTTGGTTTTACGGTAAGTAGGAGGTTAAGTTTTTGTAAAACCTGTTCTTTTAACAATTTAGACGCATTAAAAACGAAAAACGGAGGACCCTTTTTTAAAGAATCCTCCGTTTTTCGGGTGTCGCGATTTTCAATCGCGGGTGAAAAAATACGGAAATTAAAAATCTCCGCACCCAATTTATTTGTGCCGCTTCTTCAATTCCCGGGCTAAATCTTCAATCCGATAGCCTTTGTGTGTAAGCAAAACTATCAGATGATACAACAGATCGGCTCCTTCGTACAAGAAATTCTCATCGTCATTGGCCATTGCGCCGATAATTGTCTCAACCGCTTCCTCGCCCACTTTTTGGGCAATCTTGCGGGTTCCCTTCTGAAACAAAGAAGTAGTGTACGAACCTTCAGGCATTTCTTCTTTCCGTTGGTCAATAAAATCCTGCAAATATTCCAGAAACTGAATGTCGTTTTCCTGATTTTCTTCGCCCCAGCAGGTATCGTCGCCGGTATGGCAAACCGGACCAACCGGATTGACTTTGATCAGCAATGTATCGTTGTCGCAATCCGATGCAATCGACACGACATTCAGGAAATTTCCCGACTCTTCTCCCTTGGTCCACAACCGGTTTTTGGTACGGCTAAAAAACGTAACCTGCCCGGTTTCTTCTGTTTTGGCAACTGCTTCTTCGTTCATAAAGCCCAACATCAGCACAACATTGGTGGTATTATCCTGAATAACAGCCGGTATGAGGCCATTCAGTTTCGTGAAATCCAATTGTGTATTTTCCATTTTATTTTTTGGTTTGATATTTTGCAAATTGTTCCTGAAGCTGGTTCTCGATATGAATCCGGTCCCGCTCCAGTTCATTTTTAAGTTCTTCTTCGGTTGGAAGATATAGTTTGTATTTCGACGAAAACAATTGTTTGCTTTCTGCCAAAACCGAATATTTGATCACCGATTCGTTTTGCTGCGAGCACAAGATGATACCGATCGTTGGATTATCGTCGGGCTGGCGTACTTTCTCCTCAAAAAGCCGCACATACATATCCATCTGTCCCACATCCTGATGGGTAAGTTTGCCAACTTTCAAATCAATGAGCACAAAGCACTTCAGGATGTAATTGTAAAAAACCAGATCGATGTAATAATGTTCGGTTCCCACATTGATATGATACTGCCGACCAACAAAGGCAAACCCACGACCAAGCTCCAGAATAAACGAATGCAAGTTTTCCAGCAAGGCACTTTCAAGTGTCTTTTCCAGGTATGAAACTTCAGGTTTCAGCTTCAGGAATTCAAGAATGTATGGGTCTTTGATAAAATCTCGCGGCGAATCAACCAGCGCCCGAATGCTTTGCTCGGCTTCTTCTTTTACCGGAAGTTGATCGCGGCTCGAAATAATCCGCTCGTAGTAAAGCGTACTGATTTGCCTGTCCAACGCCCGGACGCTCCAGTTTTGTTGTGCTGCCTCCTTCAAGTAAAATTTACGGGCCTTCGGATTCTCAACCCGCATCAACAGCGAATAATGCGACCAACTCAATTCGTCAGACAGTGTCTGACCAATTTGCATATCATTATCCGACAATAAATTAGCGACAAAAAGTTCAGGAAATACAAGAAAGAATTGCCTAAAATATTTGAGATTCGTTACCGAATATCCCCGGCCATATTCTGAGGTAAGTTTCTCTGAAAGTTCTTTCAGAATCTGCTTGCCATAGTCGGCCCTGGTGGCACCATCCTGCTCATCTTCAACAATCAGGCGGCCAATCTCCCAATAAGCAGCAACAATGCTCGTATTGGCTGCCCGATAGATATTTCGGAAAGCCGAATCCAGCACATGTTTAACCGATTCGAATAAATGGAGATTTTCAGGCAGCATAAACGGAATTGAAGTATTTAATATTCAAAGATAAGCAGAGTTTTACCGAACAACAATTCCTTTGGACCTTATATAGCTTTTCAAATCCGGAATGGCAATTTCCCTGTAGTGGAAAATGCTGGCGGCAAGTCCGGCGTCAGCCTTTCCATCAGTAAACACATCCACAAAATGATCCATATTTCCAGCGCCTCCTGAAGCAATAATCGGAATGCTCAGCATTTCTGACATTTTTGCCAGTTCCTTGTTGGCAAAACCGTTTTTGGTTCCGTCATGATTCATCGAGGTAAACAGAATTTCTCCTGCACCGCGACTTTCTCCTTCCTTGGCCCAGGAAAATAGCTCCTTGTCGGTCGGAATGCGGCCCCCATTGACAGTGACCGTCCAATAATCGTTTTCTCCACGGGCATCGATCGCCAAAACAACAAACTGGCTCCCAAAATTCAGCGCAAGGTCGTCAATCAGTTTCGGGTTGCGCACAGCCGAAGAGTTGATGCTGATTTTATCGGCACCGGCACTCAGCAATGCTTCGGCATCTTTCAATTCGCTGATTCCACCGCCTACTGTGAATGGAATATTCAGTTCGCGGGCAATGCGTTTCACCAGTTCCACAAAGGTTTTGCGGCCTTCGTGCGTGGCCGTGATGTCGAGGAAAACCAGTTCGTCGGCTCCCTGTTCGGCATACTGCGCGCCCAGTTCAACCGGGTCTCCCACACTTTTAATATTTACAAAGTTGATGCCTTTCACGGTCTGACCGTCTTTAATATCAAGGCATGGTATGATTCGTTTTGCTAACATGAAGCCCCTCCCCAGCCCTCCCCGATGGGGAGGGCGTTTGTTTTTGAAATAATACTATTAATATTCGGATTGCCCTTGTTTCTTCGTTTCTCCCCCTTCGGGGGAGATTAAGAGGGGGCTTCTATTTATAAAATTCCTCTATTTCTTTCAAACTTATCCTATTTTCATAAATCGCTTTTCCGGTAATGACTCCCGGAATGCCCATCTCATTGAGTTCTTGAATGTCTTTCATTGAAGCTATTCCGCCACTGGCAATGAGTTCCAGGCTGGGGAAACGCTCCATGATTTCCTGGTATAAATCGATGCTTGGGCCGGTTAACATGCCATCGCGGGCAATGTCTGTAGAGATCACTTTCAGAATGCCGCGACTGGTATAACTTTCGATAAAATCCAGGATGGACAATTCCGAAACTTCCTGCCAGCCGCTCACTGCAATCTTTTTGTCTTTGGCATCGGCACCCAGAATAATTTTCTCTGCGCCATAAGTTTCAATCCAATGCAAAAAAGTTTCGCGGTCTTTTACGGCAATACTTCCACCTGTAACCATTTTAGCGCCGCTCTCAAAAGCAATTCGCAAATCTTCGTCCGATTTCAGTCCACCGCCAAAATCGATGACCAAACTGGTTTTGGCAGCAATGGTTTCCAACACTTTATAGTTGACGATGTGTTTGGCTTTGGCACCATCCAAATCAACCAGATGCAAGCGGGTAATTCCGGCATCTTCAAACATTTTGGCCACCTCCAGCGGGTTCTCGTTGTAAACTGTTTTCTGGTTGTAATCGCCTTGTGACAAACGAACGCACTTGGCGTCTATGAGGTCTATGGCGGGTATTATTGTAATCATAAGAGGCCTCCCCCAACCCCTCCGAAGGAGGGGAGAAAAGAAGCCTCCCTCCAACTCTGTCTATTGGAGAGGGAGAAAAAAAATTGCGTATTAATTAAATCTCGTTTCATCTGTCGCTATTTTAATAAATGCTCCCCAATTCCCCTCCTTTGGAGGGGTTAGGGGAGGCTACTTTTCAAAAAGTTTTCTAAAATTCGCGCCCCCACCGTTCCGCTTTTCTCCGGATGGAACTGGGTGGCGTAAAAATTGTTTTTGTGCAATGCTGCGCTAAAAGGATTGATGTAATTGCAAACCGCGGCCGTGTGCTCGCCCACAGCAGCGTAATACGAATGCACAAAATAGACAAACTGGTTTTCGAGCGAAGAATCGAAAATACCGCTTTTCAAGTCTGTGATGTTATTCCAGCCCATGTGCGGCACTTTGGTCACGAATTCCATTCCCGGTTCAGGAATAAAGCGCTTTACTTTTTCCTCGAAAATACCTAAACAAGGCGTGTCTCCTTCTTCGGAATGACTGCACATCAACTGTAAGCCGAGGCAAATACCCAAAACCGGTTGTGTCAATTCCGGAATCAATTTGTCGAGTCCTTCTCTTCTCAGGTATGCCATGGTGGTGCTGGCCTCTCCCACTCCCGG
>JBBIHV010000145.1:7356-8956 GCA_037446835.1 Sunxiuqinia sp.
GGCGCGTTCTTCTAACGGTTAGGAAACCGGTTTCTCAATCCGGAGATGGCAGTTCGATTCTGCTACGCGCTACATTTTTCACTTCAGCAAATCAGCAATCACCTTTTTCATTTCAGTGAACTCTTCTTCCTTGTAAAGGCGCGTCATGTACACGATTTTCCCGGTTTTATCCAGAATAACATTGCGGGTCACTCCGGCATCCTTTGCTGCAAACTTGTAAAAAATTCCACCTTTCGGATCGAGTGTCAATGGATAAGTGACCGGAACATCTTTTGCGAATTTCTCCACGGTTTCCTTCGGCTCATCCAGATCAACTCCATAAAGTGCGAAATTCGGATTGTTCTTGTATTTCTTCCAGATGTCGGCTTCGATGTGCGGCATTTCCTTGCGGCAAACCGAACACCAACTGGCTGTAAACTGAAGCATCACAATCTTTCCTTTCAGCGACGACACCGGAATGGACTTGCCATCTGTGGTTGTCAGTATAAAATCAGGAACCTGTTGACCGATTTTAACAAGGTATCCGTAATCTGCCGGAATTTCCTTTGCGGGTGTTTGTGCCTTTACTGTGGCAGTCAAAAGCACTAATATAATAGCGAAATATTTCATAATTAAGAATTTAAATATCCAATAATCAATAAAGAATAAACAATTTCCAAGTGACGCTTCTTTCTCCTTCCCCTTGGGGGAAGGTCGGGATGGGGCTCCTAATTAAACACTACCGTTTTATTTTTATAAACCAGCACTTTACGCTGCAGATGTTTGAAAACGGCGTGCGACAATACAATTTTTTCCAGATCACGACCTTTTCGCACCAGGCGTTCAACCGTGTCGGTATGGTTGCAGCGCGTAACATCCTGCTCGATAATCGGACCGCCATCCAACTCACTCGTCACGTAATGACTGGTGGCCCCGATGATTTTTACGCCACGTTCGTAAGCAGCATGATACGGTTTTGCACCGGCAAAGGCAGGCAAAAACGAGTGATGAATATTGATGATTTTATTCGGGAACTGAGCGACAAATTCAGGCGAAAGCACCTGCATGTACCGCGCCAGCACAATGAAATCAACCTCATGCTTTTTAAGCAATTCCACTTCAAAAGCTTCCTGCTCGGCCTTATTTTCAGCATTCACCGGAACATATTGAAATTCAATATCAAATCGATTGGCCACCGGTTCCAGGTCCATGTGATTACTGATAATCAACGGAATATCGACATCCCACTCGCCAGCGGTGTAACGCGCCAGAATGTCGAACAAACAATGCGACATCTTCGAGACGAAAATGGCCATCCGCGGAATTTGTTTCGAGAAATGTAGTGAGTAATTCATCTGTAACTTATCGGCTATCAGCGTATTAAAATACTCACTGATCTTTTCCGAAGGAATAGCAAAACCGTCGAGTTCCCATTCCACACGCATGTAAAAAATCTGCTCTGCCCGATCGACATACTGATCGAGGTAAATGATGTTCCCGTTGTTCTTGTTCAGAAACTCGGTAACCGTAGCCAAAATTCCCTGCCGGTCGGGGCAGTGAATCAGCAAAATGGCCGTATTCTTTTTTTCGCGCAATGGTTTGATGCTTTTCATATCTATTT
>JBBIHV010000146.1:0-4568 GCA_037446835.1 Sunxiuqinia sp.
CTGTCAAAACCAGTCAGCCCCGGTATTTAGGATCACAAAAGTACAATTTTTTCAGGCATATCAGGAATTTCTACCTGGAATAAAATTTGTTGGGTTTTCAGATCAGGCCAAAAATTTGCCCAACTATCTTTCTGCGCCCATCGGATTTACATAGCTGATCTTCTTATCCTGTTCAAAGTCATAGAGTGTTAATATCCGTAAATTATAATAGGCTTCCCAATAAGTTTGAAGTGACAGGATATAATCACGTTTGGCGTTATCACGCTCTGACAAAGCGATATTCAGTTCTGTAATGCTGATCTCGCCGTTCTGAAATTGTTTTAAGGCAATCTGATAGCCATCGGCAGCAACTTTATCAGCTTCCTTTGCCGTTTTCAGTTGGTCTTTCATCAACCCAAACTGTTCAACCTGGACAATTACACTACGTTCAAAATCTTCGCGGTCTTTTTCAACGTCGTAAATAACCAGTTCTCGCTGCGATTCGGCCAGTTTTACCGCCGAAGCCGACTGACCCCAATCCAGAATTGGAATACTGAGTGCAAGGCTCAATGTTTGTTGTCGTTCAGGCTGGTCGTAAATTCCGGCCATCGATCCGGCGCTGTTCGATAAGCCATAACTCCCCTGCAAGGTTGCGCTTAATCCATTACTCCGTTTGGCATTTAGCAAATCGCGGTCGGCTTCAATCAACCGGCGTTTAAAGCTTGAGCCTTCTTTCCTGTTGGCTTTGGCCTCTTCCAAAGCCTTGTCCTGATCAATATCAAAAAGGGTGATGGTCAAGGGTATGTCAAGTTCGATTTTCTGATCCTGCGACAGGCCAATGTATGATTTCAGCTCAAAATCGGCATTTTTTAAATCGAACTTGGCTTTGCTCAGCGATTTCTGGGCATTTAACACCGCCAGTTCATTCCGGGCATAATCATTATCTGAAATGGTTCCCAGCTCTTTTTTCGTTTGGGCAATTTTCAGGTTATTGTTACTGTTTTTTAGGTTGCTTTCGGCCAGGTTGTAATTGGTTTGCACTAACAAATACCTGAAATAAAGTGAGACAGAGTTCAGTGAAATCCGCTCGATCTCTTCAACAAAATCCTTTTGTGCCTCATCGTAAATCAGTGGTTCAGTTTTTTGCGACCACTTCAACCAGTTTATCGCAAATACAGGTTGATAGAATCCGATTGAAAACGGGCTTCCGGAAAAGTTTACGGTATGTTGATTATAATCCTGAAAACGAATCGCCGAGGTCGAAGCGTAAACGTAGGTCCCTGTAAACGGAATTGACTGATTAAGCGACAAGCGGGCGGAGGTCGATAAATTGGTTACATTCACAAATTTCAGACTTCCGTCGGGCTGGGTTACCCCAACATTTGACTGGGTAAAATTCGGAAGATTTCCAGACAAAACCAATTGCGGCCTGAACTTGGTTTTAAAATTCTTCCATCGCCAGTAATAATTTACATTGCGGTTCTGGACATTTTTAACCGACGAAGACTGTTCAATAGCCAACGAAACAACATCCTGAAGATCAAGTTTATACCGAATAGAATCTTGTGCTTCAACCTGAATCGCCTGAAACAGGAAAAAACAAAAAGTGATCGCGGTAAAACCAGCTATTTTGATTAAAAATCTCATCCTCCCAGTATTTTATTTTCTATTCATCCACGAAAACGGCGAATCGGCAAGCACAACCTTGTCACCTTCTTTTATACCTGAAATAACTTCCTGAAATTCAGACCCTTTCATTCCAAACTTCACCAATCGGTCAACAATCTTTCCTGAATCCAAAACCTGAATGGTTTGCTCCGAATTTTCGCGAAAACGTTTGCTTGCCGGAATACGCAAAACATGATCCTTGAGCGATTTTAAGACCTGAATTTTAACCGTTTGATTTGGAATCAGGTTAGGGTTGTTGCTCTGTTCAAGATGAACATTGAACAGGATTTTATTTTCTGAAACGGTGGGGGTAATGTTTCCTATCACGCCTTTCATCCTTTCTTTTTCGGACATCACAAACACAGGAAAGCCTGTCTTCACAAAATCCGAATATTTCTCATCAATCAACCCCCTGATTTTAAAAGTGGTGAGGTCTGACAGCGAGACAAGCGTCTTGTCGGTTCCAACTTTTTCGCCTTCTTTTCCTGAAATAGAGAGGATAATCCCGTCGGAAGGAGCTTTAATTTTTAGCCTTGAAAGCATTTCCGTTTCATCGGCCAGTTGCTTTTTCTGAATATCAATTTGAAGTACCAGCCCGGCTTCCTCGGTTTTTAACTGTTTCAGGCGGATAGCATTTTTCTCCTGAACCATTTCCAGATCTTTCTGCGCCAATACCAGATTTTGCCTGGTTTCATCAATCTTGGCCGATGAAATTCCGCCAACACTCAGCAATTGTTCCTCGTCGGCCAACTGTGCCTTTATGGAAGCTATCTTTAATTTTTTTACCTCAACGTTGTAGTCCAGGTCGATTCGGGACATTTGCCCTTCAAGCCTCGAACGTTCAAGTGAATTTGATTTAACTTCAAGCTGATCAGTTAGTTGGCCAATATCATCGCGCGTTGGCCCTTCGTCAAGTTCAATAATTACGTCTCCTTTATTGACACGACTTCCTGGCTCCTTATTTATTTTTCGGATAATACTGGTCGCAGGACTAAGAATAATCACTTCATTTTCAGGCTCAACAACCCCATTAGCATCAATGGGGATAAACACCTGGCCACGACCGACCACCGCAGTTGCATATTCTTGGGAGGGACTATCGGAATAAGAAAAGTATCCGGTGAAACGGAAAATCAGGTATAATACGAGGAATGCAGACAATACCAGAACTGCAATCAAGAGTCCTTTCTTGTTTTTCATAGATAATTAGTTAGTTGGTACGGTTATTCCAAATCTCAAACCACTGATATTAAGTAAAATAAGATTCAGAAAACTTTACCCAAAAATAGTTGAATATTGTTGGAATATCAACAACTCAAAATCAAAATTACACTAAAAGAACTAACTATCTAAAATACAGGCATCACTTCACTAAGAAATCAAACTTTTTCTCTCCTTCCAGGAATCCTTCCAACCGGTCACCAATGGCCACAGCCCCCACGCCTGCAGGAGTACCGGTATAAATTAGGTCACCAATTTTCAGGGTAAAATAGTTCGAGATGTGAGCGATAAGCTCATCAATCGGAAAAATCATCAACGCCGAATTTCCTTCCTGAACGGTTTTTCCGTTTTTATCGAGCCTGAAATGAATGGAATTCCGGTCGGGCAACGATTCAATTGAAATAAATTCAGGACAAACCACGGCCGAATGATCGAATGCTTTTGCCTTTTCCCAGGGCAAACCTTTATCTTTCAACACATTCTGCACATCGCGGGCCGTGAAGTCGATACCGATTCCGATTTCGTCGTAATAACGGTGCGCAAACTTCTTTTCAATGTTTTTCCCAAGTTTTTTTATCCGGACGATCAGCTCAATTTCGTGGTGAACATCGTTCGACCATCCTGGAATATAAAATGGGTCGTTGTTGCGCAGCAAGGCTGAATCGGGTTTCATGAAAAGTACCGGTTCACCGGGAACGGCATTGTTCAGTTCGTGGGCATGTGCCACGTAGTTGCGGCCAACACAAATAATCTTCATTTCATTCGTAATTTAATGGCGGTCAATACTTTTTTGGTATAAAGCGGAAATTCGCTGTTCATAATCCATCCAAAATAACCGGGTTGTTCCCGCAATACTTTTTCAACCGACAGACCTTTGTTCTTGCCGAAGTTGATGATTTCCACGCCGTTTTCGTCGTAAACAATCCGACCGACAAAATCCACATTGGTATCGTACGACGAAAATTCGCTAAGTGCCTGTACATCATTCACGATTGGTTTCAACAGTTTGCCGTGTGCATCTTCATATTCCTCGTCTTTGTACACATCGAGCTGGGCCTTCAGTACCTCGTAGGTTGCTTTGGTATCGGCCATGGCGCTGTGGGCATCGACCAGGTTTTTTTGGCAGTAAAACTTATAAGCAGCAGCTAATGTGCGCTTTTCCATCTTGTGAAAAATGGCCTGTACATCAACAAACTTCCGTTTTTTCAGATCCAGGTCAACATCCGCCCGCAAAAATTCCTCGGCCAGCAACGGAATATCGAAGCGGTTGGAGTTAAAACCTGCAAAATCACATCCTTCAATAAACTGGGCAATATTTTTAGCGACTTCTTTAAAAGTTGGCTTGTCTTTCACATCTTCATCCGAAATACCATGAATTTTGGTAACAACTTCAGGAATGGGCATTTCAGGATTAATCAGGTAGAGTTTTTCCTCCTCTTTTCCGTCCGGAAATACTTTGATCAGGGCAATTTCGACAATCCTGTCGGTTACGATATTCATTCCCGTAGTTTCGAGATCGAGAAAAATAAGTGGATTCTTAAGGTTTAACTTCATGGGTAAACGTTTGTTGCAGAATAAAAATTAAAAAACCTAACAGGTTGTTGCTGTTAGGTTTAAACTAAATAGCCTTTTGTTTATCAGGCATTTATCATCATTGGCATCAGAAGCATCAATACATTTTCTTCTTCGTTTTCATTTTC
>JBBIHV010000146.1:4668-8936 GCA_037446835.1 Sunxiuqinia sp.
GGTTTTTTTGGCAGAATGAACGAAGCGTCTTTTTCGGCTTTGGCATCAAACCGTTTGTACCTCACCAACTTGTGCGCATCTGAAGCCACAAACTTCATATCATCGGTTGATAGCTCAACAAAAATACCGTTCATCACCGGACGAAGTTCATCGTCGGCCGTGGCAAAAAGTGTTTTGTTAATCCCGCTTAAAAGGACATGGTGGTTCACGTTGATCGAAGATGCGATTCCTTCGTTCAGCATGGGTTGTTGCGGAAAATCCTCGCCATTCTGGCCAACAATGCTGAATTTACCATTCTGCGAGTAGATATCGACTGCAAACGTTTCGGGATCAATCTGAAAAGTTAAAGGTTGTTCCGGAAATTCTTTCAGCGTTTCGTTCATCAGCTTGGCAGGCACGGCAATGGTACCTGTTCCACTGGTGTTTTCGAGCTCCAGACTGGTAATTAAGGTCGATTCCAGATCGGAAGCGGTAACAGTCAGCCGGTTATCTTCCAATAAAAACAAATAGTTATCCAGAATCGGAAGGGTATTTTTTGAATTGATCACTTTACTGATGGCAGAAAGATGACTAAGTAATTCGGTACTTGAAACAACAAATTTCATTCTGTATCTTTTTAGAGTTATATTTTTAAAAACTTATTTGCCTTTGAATCACTTCCGTAAACAGTCTGAAGGGAAGCACACGAATATACAAACTTTGGCATTTTTTACCTATCCATCGTTAAATATTTTATACAAAAGAAACAAACATGTTCAAAATCAATAGGAATCACGAATGAATCAGTTCCTGTATTTTCGTCGCCGCGCGTACCCGAAAATTCCGCCAAACAATGCAATTAGAATCAACGGAACCAATACATTCAGCATTTGCCACTTCAGTTTTTCTTCCTTCGTCCGCACCTTATCGAGCAAACGAATTTTAAAGTTCCGGGCCCGAAGTCCCATCAAACCGTCGTCGTCGCACAGATAATTCACCGCATTCAGCAACAAGGCTTTATTTCCAAAAGTTTGCTGCGAAAACCGGTCGTAGCCTAGCGGCATATATTCAGGAACTCCGCCTGAAATGCGGTATTGATTGGCCATCAGGTTTCCGTCCGAAAAAACAATCATTTTGGTGGGCTGGCTCTCGGTTTTTACTCCTGAAGTTTTTATCCCGAACGAATCAACCATCCGGTTTTGAAAGACCGAAGGAAAAACACCTTCAAGCAAAATTCCGACTGGCTGTGCAGGTTCCCTGAACAAACTTCGGCTCGGCGGATTGTTGACACTGGCCAAACTGATTTCCATGGGCGTTTCAGAAACCAATGAATAAGCTGAAGTCGAAAGGATCACCGTTTTTAGCACTTGTTTCATCCGGCTAACCGTGTCGATCGAGCTCACAAATTCTGATTTTACCCGGTTGAGATTCCGGCTGATCACGTGCTTTTCCGAAGGGATCAGCAACGGCGAAAAGTACCAGGGCGCCGGGGTAAATTTGGCCGGAGAGCCTGCCGGAGCTGTATTCACCGGGATGAGCAAACATTCGGCATCCTGAACCAGGTTCGCATTCAGGCGAATTCCGTATCGGAACAATTGATCTTCGAGGTTCAGTTTTTGTGGAAAAGCCAGGGTCATGTAACCGGTACTTAAACTATCCAGGCTAACAGCAACCGGATCGATCAGCCACAAAATGCGGCCACCGTTCATGAGGTACTGGTCGATGAAAAACTTGTCCTTTTCGGCAAATGGTTTGGTCGGGTTGGCGATGATCAGCGTCTTTATCTGCCCGTCTTTTGCCGACAGTAATTCCGCAGGCACCTTTTTCACCGAATATTTTTCGGCAAGGGCTTCCGTAAAATCGTGTGTTTCGTATTCATTCAATTCGCCCTGACCCGTTAAATATGCCACCGTCTGTTTGTTCGTGCTCATCAGTTCCGAAAACGCGGCCGAAAATTCATATTCCAAACTTTCAATTGAATTGTTCAGATTCTCTTCCGCACGAATGGCCGGATTATTTTTCAGCAAATTAACACTCCGTTGCTTATCGCCGTAATCGACAATTGCCCCTGGAAAAATCCGGCGGGTAACAGTTCCCTGATCGGTATTCTGCCGAATGTCGGTGGGTTGAAGCCCTTTTTCTGAAAGTTCCGCGAACAGCCGATCGCGCCGTTTCACATCCGGAATCTGGTATGGGTCAATAATGGTGATCGTGATTCGCTGAGACGAGTACGCGTTGTAATCAGCAACTTTTTGAACGATCGATTTTTGAAGCTTCCGGAACCCGGCAGGCATTTCGCCATCCAGGTAAAGTGTAATGCTGACAGGCTTTTCCAGCGTTCTGACCAGATTTTTGGAAACTTCGGTCAGCGAATATCTTTTCTCCGCGGTCAGGTCGAGACGAAAAAACAATTGAGCCGATAACAGGCTAACCAAAAATATTCCGGCAATCAGGAACACGGCCTTTTTCATTTCTTTCCTGAAATTTATGCGGTGAAAATGAATGATGCGGCTGGTCAGGAAAAGAAAAAGGAAAATGGCAGAGAGGAAATAAACCAGGTCGCGCGAATCGACCACACCCCGGCTAACCGATTGGTAATGCTCGTTAATTCCAAGATTTATAATCAGTTGTTGAACGACTGAAGGAAACTGCATGGCGCCAGCCAGGTCGAATCCCAGATACATCACGAACGAAAGGGCCAGGGCCAGAATGAAGGCAAAAACCGGATTGTCGGTCAGGGCTGAGGCAAACAAACCAATGGCCACATAAATGGCAGCCAGAAAAAACAATCCGATGTAGGCGCCCCAGGTTCCGCCCGTATCGATGCACCCGACCGGGTTGCCGAGGGCGTAAACCGAATAAAAATAGATTAAGGTGGGCAAAAGCGAAATGATAACCAACAGCAAACCAGCCAGATATTTGGCAAAAACAATCTGCAAAACCGACAACGGTCGGGTCAGCAATACCTCCATGGTTCCCAGCCGCTTTTCTTCGGCAAACAGTCGCATGGTAATGGCCGGAACCAAAAACAGGTAAACCCAGGGCGCCAGCGCAAACAAGCCTTCGAGCGAGGCGTATCCGCTGTCGGGAATGTTGTAATTTCCGGGAAAAACCCACAGGAATAAGCTGGTAGCCAGCAGAAATACGAAAACGATCGCATACCCGGTAAGCGATCCGAAAAAACTGGTTATTTCCTTTTTTAGTAAGCTAAACATGTAAGTAATTTAACTTTTTTATTGATCTTTCAACTTACTGACCATCAATCCAGCAGCCCGTTCCGACGCCCCCGGCTCTCCAAGCTTTACCATCATTTCGCGGTAATCGGCCAGCATTCGCTGTTCATTTTCCGGATCATTCAAAATCCGCCCAAGTTCCTGAACCACTTTTTTCAGGGTAAAATCGGCCTGGATTAATTCGGGAACCGCTTCTCTGCCCAAAATGATGTTAACCAGCGAAACCCACCGGGTTTTCAGGAAAAACTTCTTCAGAAATACGAACAACCAATTCGGTGTTAACTGATAAACAACCACTTGCGGAACATTCAGGATCGCTGTTTCGAGCGTTGCAGTTCCTGATGAAACAATGGCTGCCCGGCTGTGAATCAAGATATCGTAAGTTTTTCCCCAAAGAATCGGTGTCTTTAAATCCTTCATAAACGGCTGGTAAAATTCGGTTCCCATATTGGGGGCACCGGCAATTACACACTGATATTCAGGAAATTGTGCCGCCGCTTGGAGCATGGTGGGCAACAAAACGCTGATTTCACCTTTCCGGCTTCCGGGCAAAAGCGCCAGAATTGGTTTTTCGGGCAAGTTATTTTCCTGGTAAAAGCGAGGAAAATCAGGTTTCGTTTTTTTCTCCAGAATGGCATCCAGCAAAGGATTTCCGACGTAATTGACCGGATAATCGTATTTCTGGTAAAAATCGGCTTCGAAAGGCAAAATGGCAAACATTTCATCAACATAGGCGATTACCCTGTAAACGCGCCTCTTTTTCCAGGCCCAGATTTTAGGCGAGATGTAGTAAAATGTGCGGATACCGTGCTCTTTTGCAAATTTTGCCATCCGAAGGTTAAAACCCGGATAATCAATCAGGATCAGGACGTCAGGCTGAAAGGCAAGCATATCCTGTTCGCAAAACCTGAAATTTTTTTTGATGGTGCGGATGTTCATGATGACCGGCACAAGCCCCATAAATGCCAGGTCGCGGTAATGTTTCAGTACGGTCATTCCGGCCTTTTCCATCAGGTCGCCGCCAAAGCCACGAAACTGGGCCTGCCCATCAATCTT
>JBBIHV010000147.1:0-8870 GCA_037446835.1 Sunxiuqinia sp.
AACAACAAGTAATATTTCCGCACCTTTTTATATGAGAAATTAGCCAAACTCCAGTTATCCGTTGACTGAAGTCAACGGATAAAAGTTATAAACTCAATTTTTATCCATTTAGGTACTCAAGAGGATACTCATTATACAAATTAAGACTTCAGGTCCAGAAAAATAAAGCTGCCCCTACAATTCGTCACCTGACAAAACCCATCATCAGACTTCTTTCAACAAATTCAGCAAATCTGTCGTCGATAACCGGGCGCTCTGGTCGGTTCCTTCCAGAAGCCCGTCGGCCAGGTCGCGTTTGGTGGCATGGAGCCGAAGTATTTTTTCTTCGATGGTATTTTTTGCCACCAATCGGTAAATGGTAACCGGCCGGGTTTGCCCAATGCGATGGGCCCGGTCGCTGGCCTGGTCCTCAATGGCTGGGTTCCACCAGGGGTCGAGGTGCAGCACATAGTCGGCACCGGTCAGGTTTAATCCCAGGCCGCCGGCTTTCAGGCTAATCAGGAAAAGTTCGCCTTTGCCCGCCTGAAAAGCTTTCACGGCTGACTGCCGGTCGGGAATCGGAGTTGAACCATCCAGATACTGATAACTGACACCTTGCCGGTCCAGTTCTTTTCGAACGATAGCCAGATGCCCGATAAACTGACTGAATACCAGTGCGCGGTGGTGATTGGCCCTCAGTTCTTCAATAATTTCCAGGAATGCTTCGAGTTTCGATGAAGGAAGTTCGGCACCTTTTTTAACAAGGCTGGTATGGCAGCAAGCCAGCCGAAGTTTTGTAATTTCAGCAAGGGCCTGCAGGTGTTGCTGTCCGTTAGGCCCGTCGTTTGATTCGATGGTCTGGATGGCCTCGCGCCGCAACGCCTCGTAAAACGCCATTTCCTGATTGCTCAAGGTTACCGAATGCGTGATCTCTGTTTTGGGTGGCAGTTCGTCGAGCACGTTGCTTTTCGTCCGGCGCAGGATGAACGGGGTAATTAGTTTTTTCAGGTGGGTTTTCTGTGTTTGACTTTCATTCCTGACGTAGCGATCGGTAAACTGCTGCAAAGTTCCCAGCAATCCGGGGTTGCAAAAATTGAACAGGTTCCAGAGTTCGCCCAGATGGTTTTGAATGGGCGTACCGGTGAGCGCCAGCCTGAAACCGGCCTGTATGTCCATGGCCGCTTTCGACGATTTCGTCTGTGTATTTTTAATGGCATGGGCTTCATCGAGGACAGCCATTGCCCATTCGACCTCTGCAATACGGTTTTTTTCGGTTTGCAGCAATCCATAGGTAATCACCAGCACATCGAAGGCGGCCAGACCGGCGAAAACGTCTTCCCGGTTCCCCGGTTTCAGGTTGACACAATTTAAAGCCGGGGCAAACTTTTGCAATTCGCTGTTCCAGTTCGAGACTACCGAAGCCGGGCAAACAACAAGGGTCGGTCCGTTTTCGGCCAGGTGCAGCATCATGGCAATAGCCTGAACCGTTTTTCCCAGGCCCATGTCGTCGGCCAGACAGGCGCCGGCATTCCAGGTTTTCAGCCGGACCATCCAGCGGAAACCTTCTTCCTGGTATGGGCGCAACTCGGCGTCGAGCGTTACCGGCACAACTGCATCCGATGCTTCAGAACTTTTCACCAGCTTTTGAAAATCTTTCCACTGCTTGTCGGCTTTAAACGAGGCCGCCTGACTGGTAATCGCCTCGATAGCGTGCGAGGCAAAACGGTTAATTGAAATTCCGTTTTTATCAATCGAAATATAACTTTCAAGTTCTTCGATGTGTTTTTTGAGCTCATCGGCAAGGGCCAGATACTCGCCATCTTTAAGTTCGATAAAACGGCCTTTACTTTTATGCGAGATTTCAATCAGTTCTTTCAGGCTCAGCACGGTTTCCTCGTCAACATTCAGTTCTCCTTCCAGGTTAAACCATTGGCCCTTCCCTTTTACCTGCAACTGAAGATTAGCAAACGAAGCCGATTTTTTCATCCGGAACCGCTCTCCTTCAGGCCATTCGATTAACGCAATTCCAGCGTGGTCGCGAATGATTTCCAACAAGTTCAGACAATCGTACGGGTCAGAAAAAGTTACTGCGTCTTCGGTCATGTCGTCCGTCAAAATCGAAGAAAGGGCATTGGTTATTTTCTCGCAGTTTGCATTTTCCAGTTTTATATTCCGGATGGCCTGGCATTTTTCGCCGCCAACCGAACCATAAACCACTTTACTGCCTCGTCCCGGCTTTAAATAAGGCGGTTCCGTGTCAAGTGGTTTTATAAAAAGTTCTGCTTTAAGTCCGTCGCCAATCGGAACAATCTGCACCCTGATGCGCGAATCGGCTTCAATCGTTTTCAGATTCGCTGAGCCTTCGTCGAGGTCGGAATGGACGGTCATTACTCCACCCAGGTTCGAGATGGTTTCAATCAGCCTGGTTTTCCCTTTTGGCGGAATAGTCACACCCTGATTGATCATCCGGATGATGGATCGTTGCTGAGAACTGAGCGTGATCAGCTTATATCGGGTTTGGGTTTCCTTGATCACGATGACTTTCTCGTCGGTAACGGTCAGGTTGGTTTTTAGCCGAATCCCGTTTCGGGTATTCTCGGTAATTATTTCAGGCTGGGCCTTAACCAGTTCGATTGAAACCGACGGATTGGAATACAGAAAAAGGTACGGGTGGCCGCACAATTCGGTAATGGCTTTGTAAAAATTGATTTCAAAATTATTTGCTCCATAATAATTTGAGTACGAAGATACTGTTGCCGCCACCTTCCGGTCCTGTTCCGTCATGCCGTCAACCTGCTGCTCTTTGAACCGTTTCAGGGCAATATTCCGGCCTGCGCTCCAGACTCCCTTTGCATTTATGGTTTGCTGGATGGGCTGAATAAATTCGTTGTCCATGTTAAGCAGGTAGCAAACGCGCGATGAAGACGACTCGCTTTTCATTGGCTGGGCCTTGCTGCCCGTTAGGTTTAAAAGTCCGTCGAGCAATTGTTCCCATTTTTCCTGAATCGTCAAATGACTCAACATGCAGGCAGGTAAATTAGCCTCGTCGTCGAGCGGAGAACTGAATTTTTCGACAGGCAGATCGGATTTTTCGATCATAAAATTCAATTCGCGCAAAAGCATGAAACGGTTGGCAAGCTTCAATACAAATCCGGCCTTTTGGACCACAGGCTGCAAATCGGAGGTTAACTCTCCGTTAATGATATAGCTCATCATCAGATAATACACCAGTCTAAAACTGACCGGCGACATATAGTCGTCCGGAAAAAGGCTTTTCAGTTTGGCTTCGGCATGTGTCTGGTCTTTTTGGATGAAATACAGGAGCGGAAGCAAAAAATGATCGTCGCTGTATTTGCTTTTTGCTTTCCGGTTAATGGCTGTTTCCAGCTTTTTCATGTTAACGCATTTCGGTTCCAGCGCAAAATTCAGCCAGTAAAAAAATTCGTAATGAAGTCCAAACTCCATTTTCGACATTTTCGCACCATCGCGGTCGATTACCTGCGCCTTTTCGTACCAAAGAACCGAAGATTGAAAATTACCCCTGAATAATTCAATCCGCGATTTCAGGAGCAACGAACTGGTGTTGTATATATTCCCGATCCATCGATCGGCTTCCTCCACGCTGCCCTGCTGAAAAAGAATTTCCGCTTTGATCAGCCTAACCTGATCGTATATTCCCCCGAAATCCGGATTCCGTTCAAAAAATTGGGCAATGGGTTTGAAATCATAAAAATAACCAACTTGAATAAGCTGAATTTGATCAAGCATTTCGTAGAAAAGTGCAGGCGAATTTATGAAAGCCTGGTCGTATTCCGGATACTCAAGTATTTTTCTGACCCACGGCGCTGCTTCAGACCCGCTGTGAATTAACCTCGCCATCGCATTCTCGCTGGTACTGTCGGCTCTCAACCAATAACCGACTAAAAAATCGCGGATGTATTCAACTACCGGAACATACCCGAACGGATTATATTCCTTTTGAATTTTCAGGACAACCTGAACATACTTTGATTCCTGAATTAGTTTTGGAAATAGGGCGATCTTTAACCCGAACGGTACATCATAATAGCTTTCGAAAAACGAAACCAACCCATCTTTTATCAGCCGGTTCAAAACGTTATCATATTCCTTTTGGGTGACGTTATTTCCCAGTTTTTCCTGAAAATACCGGCCAACAGCATATCTGGAGACTCCGGAAAATTTAACGACCATTACATTTACCACGTTTTGACTCAACTCTGGTAAGCGATGATATAAACTCAGTAATTCGGAAATATTTTGATCCATGCTTTCGGAAAATTGTCAGATTATCAGTCTTCAAAAATAATCCGGATTTTGCTTTTAGAAAGTAAAATCCGGATTATTATGTCGGGAAAAATTCAGCCACGCTTCAATCTCTAGTCAGGGCTTCACTTCGAGTGAAACCCTGACTAAAAAGCAACTATTCAACCTTGTACAAATAAACCGCATCGAGCATGGCCTGATTGATTTCGCCGTTCATGTTTTCGTTGGACGGCTCGAACGAAATCGTCAACGTGTGTTTTCCTTTGGTCAGATCGGCGTGAATGTAATTCGAGAATCCCCAGTTCGACCACTCGTTTTTGCCCCGCTGCGGCAAAACAACGGTTCCGGCAAAAACATCGTCGGTTTTCAGCGTCCGGATGGCACACTTGTTTTCGGTGTTGATGGGGCCATTCCCGTTGGCATAGCGGAAAGCAATGGCATACGTTCCGGCGCTTTTAATTTCAACGGGAATAGCAATGTTGCGGTTCACCGTTTTGCTGACTTCAACAAAACCTTTGCCCTCAAAACCCTTGTAATTTTCTCCGGATTTTGGCGCGAAATTCTCCACCTGAAGAACTTCCGGAGCCTGATTTCCGGGAACGAGAATGGGTTCGGACGCAAACGACTGCACACCGTTGCTGTCAACTGCCATCACCTGGTATTCACGAAAGCCCTGTTCCGGAACCCGGATCGAAGTTTCGGTCATCGTTTGCTGCACGCTCCCGTTCTTCAAAATCTGATACGATTTTGCACCCTTAACCGAAGACCAGGAAAGCACGCCATTTTCAAAACCGGCAACCGGCGTATCCGGAGCCGTGTAATTAGCTACCTTGTTTATTTTCGCTTCCTGAAAATCCTTACTTTCCAGTACAATCCGGATGTTATGAGTGCCTTCCAGCGTGTAGGGAATCTCTGCTTTTGCAGTTTGGTTTCCATCCAGCTCGAATGATTTAATTTGGTTTCCGAAACCTTCCAGTTCGATGTTCAGAATGGCTTTCCGGCATTTGAAATTGGTGAGCGACCGTTTTCCGCCCAGCGCTTTGGGTACAAACGGATGAAACACGAGACTGTCGGTTTGGAAATCGATACCGAACAAAACCTTGTGAACCAGCGCCAGGCTTCCGGAAAGGCTCCAAAGCATGTTGCTCGAATTGATCACCGTTCCGGCAAAGTCGCCATTGTCGGCCACAAAATTTTCCTTGTCGGTCAGGAACAAAGCAGCCGGACGGTAAACGGTAGCAATCGCGGCCAGAACCGACTGTTCGTTTCCGGCTTTGGCCGAAGCCAGCGCCCAGTACGATTCCACAAACGGCCATACGGCGTCGTTGTGGTATGGTGGAATACCTGGTATCTGCGGATAAATGCAGGTAGTGCCAAAACCGGTTACCGGCGTATTTTCAACCACCGATTTTTGCTGCGCCGGGTCGGCAACGCCGAACAAAACACTCAGTGCCTCACCCAATGCTTCGGCGCGTGGCGACAGGCTTTTGAAATTCCGGCCGTAATAGTATTGTCCGTAATAGCCCTTCTCTTTCATCCACAACTGTTCGTTCATCCCTTTTTTGATGTTGGCAGCCACCTGGCCGTATTTTTCAACGGCAGCCTCATCGCCCAGCAGTCTGGCCATTTTAACGAGAACCATGTTCGCCTGAAAATGCACCGCATTGGTTCCGAGATTTTCTGAGCTGTAGATGTCAACCGGTTGCATCCAGCGCGGGTAGGTTTCCTCACGCCAGTCGAGGAACGACGACTCGCCGCGCATCATGCCGGTGGTGCGGTCGAGCGCGTTGTTCTCATCGTCATCCGCCGAATTTTTTATAATCGTGTATGCTTGTTTCAGCCAATCCCGGTCGCCGGTTGCCTTGTACAATTCCCAGGCTGCCACCGACCAGATCATGCGGTCGGTCGAAACCGGGTAGGCGCCTCCGGTTCCGGTATCCTGAATGATGCGGTCGTTTTTCACCTTCCGGAGCAGACTGTATTTGGCCACTTTGGGCTGCAGGTACGCCATCGAAAGAATGATGCTGTAACTGATATCGCGCGTCCAGACGCCGGCCCATTCCTTTCCGGTCCGGAAGGTGCTGTCGGGTTCCACGGCATTGATCATCTCGTCGGTCGCCAGGTTGTAAATCGCGTCCGAAATCAGGTAATCGGAATGATATTGCGGAAACGCCGAAATGTCGTGAGCCATCTTCCAGTGGGCGGCCGTTTGTTTTTCGTTGCTTTTGGCATTCATTACCAGCGTGGTTTCGTAAATGCCGTCGCCGTCCGGGTCTTTCAGTTCATATTCAGGCCGATTCCCGAGATTCACGAAATCCCACGACAGCGGCGCTTCATTTCCGGCGATATAAACGCCTTTGAAATCGGCTTTTTCGAGCTTTTCACCGTTGTACAAGGTGTAATATCCTTTCTCCTGAAAGGCTTTCAGCACGTCGCGCATGTCGAGCCGGATGGTCCAGCGCGTGTTTGGCGCCAGATTGACGCCTTTTGCAACCGGAACGGTCTGATTCAGTTGCTTCCCAAACTGAACATCGGTGGTGCAGGCGCCGTTCACCGGCTGCAAGGTAACCGAATGGTTTTTACCGGGCGCCATTTCATCGTCGCGCAGGTTGATCGAGAATTTAAACTCCACCGTCGGGCTGTACTTGTCGGCTTCCGGACTTCGGTAATCGGAAGTCATTTCGGTGGGAGAAAGCGCGGTGGCCTTGAAATTTCCCTGTTCCACCCGGTTGCTGTAAACGCTGAACGCATCGGATTGATAGATCGCCTTTTCTGTCGGCGTGCAGCCAAACTGCACCATTGTTGCCGTCAGGAAAAGGGACGAAAGCCGGAATATTCGTTTCATTATTGGTTTGTTTTAATTGGTCAAATTAAATTCAATTAGTTCATTCCTCCAGACTCACCCCGTCGCATCTTCGATGCTCTGCCCCTCTCTACCTGTAGAGAGGGGAAAAGTCCGAGACTTCGGGCTTGGGGTGAGTATCTTAAACTATAATCTAACGTTTCTTCTCCTTCACAATTGGCACAACCAAAACATCGCTGTCGGACCAATCGGAATACGAAATGGCATCGTTTGTAACGTAGCCGATGCGGTAAACCCGTTTCACTTCGCGATTACCGTCCACTTTTGAAATTTCGACTTTCAATTGTTTGTGGTTGTATTTCGACGACACGAATTTGTACAGGTCGAAATCGCCTTTTTTGTATTCAAAACCATTGCCAGAGTCGTCATACAACGTTCCCGTGGCAAATCCTTTTTTATCCGGATTTATCAGCAGTGTTACCGAATCGGTTTTGTATTCCACCGTGCTCTGAATCACTTTGTTCATCGGAACAATGGCTCCGGGGCGCAATTTTACAGTGGGTTGGAACCCGTCGTCCGACTTTTCAAGCTTCAGTGTTTTCCAGTTTCCGGAAGGAAGTTTCGTGTCTTTGGCCCACCGGGGAACGATTAACAAATCTTTCCCGATCAGAAAACTTTCCTGTTCGGCGCGCAACCGTTCATCTTTCAGGTCGGCAAAGAAAACGGGCCGCATCACAGGCAAGCCGGTCACCGATGCCTCGCGAAAAACGGTGTAGAAATATGGCAGAAACCGGTAGCGACGATCGAGCGCTGTGCGTGAAACATCTTCCACTTTCTTTCCAAATGCCCAGGGTTCCTGGTTGGCGCTTTCCACATCGGTGTGGTCGCGGCAAAACGGATAAAAAGCGCCCAAAGCGATCCAGTTGGCAAAAAGTGTGGTGTCGGGAGTTCCTTTGTAGCCGCCCAAATCCGGGCCGCTGAACGGCTGGCCGGAAAGCCCCAGACTTAGCACCATGGGCGTGGCCAGCTTAAAATGATCCCAGGTTGAGGTGTTGTCGCCGGTCCAGGTGGCAGCATAGCGCTGTCCGCCCAGGTAATTCGAGCGCGAAAGTACAAACGGACGTTCATCCGGATTGGCTTTCAGAATGCCTTCGCGACTAGCTTTCACCATCAGCATACCGTAAACGTTGTGGTAGCGCAAATGTGTGTCTTCGGGCAAACCGCCCCCACCGCGATGAAGAGTACTCGCCGGCATGGTTCCGCCCGGTCCGTCGAAAACCGAAGGTTCGTTCATATCGTTCCAAACCCCATCGATTCCTTCGGCCAGAAAATTTTTGTACAAACCGCCCCACCATTTGCGGGTTTCAGGCATGGTAAAATCCGGGAAAGCGCAGGCGCCCGGCCAAACTTTGCCGTTAAATTCATGATGAAGACTGTCCAAAACCCAATAATTTCCTGAAGTTCCCTGATCATACACGAAATAGCCTTTTTCTTTTTTCACGCCCGGATCGATCATCCAAACCGAGTGAAAATCTTTTTTATGGAGAAAATCGTTGACCGCTTTCGGGTGCGGAAAGCGGATGGAATCGAAGGTGAAAATCTTGAAATTCTGCATGTAATGAATGTCGAGCCAGATCACGTCGCACGGAATTTTTTTCGTCCGGAATTCCGAGGCCACCTCCTCGACGCGCGAATCGGGATAATACGAATAGCGACTTTGCTGGTAACCCAGCGCCCAAAGCGGCGGCAATTGCATGGTTCCGGTCAGTTTTCCGAGTGTTTCGAGCACTTCCTGCGGCGTTTT
>JBBIHV010000148.1:0-8781 GCA_037446835.1 Sunxiuqinia sp.
ACGAACTGTGCTATGCCGAAGCAAATTTTTAAAAACGATACGGAAGCCTTGCTCAATATGGCTGGTGGAAACCTTTCTGCCTATCGCTTTTTGTTCGACCGGCATTTCGCCGACCTTTGCAATTTCCTTCTCATTTACCTGCATTCCAAAGAACTGGCCGAAGAAATTGCCCTCGAAATCTTTACGCATATCTGGCAAAAGCGCGAAACCCTTGAAATCAAAGCTACTTTTAAATCTTTTCTGTTTGCTTCGGCAAAAAATAAAGCCATCAGTCTTTACCGGAAGGAGCATAAAAATATGTTTTCGTCGCTGGATGAAGTCAGCCCTGCGATTCCCGAAGATCCTAGTTTGCAAAACCTGATGGAAGCAGATGAACTGCGGTCGCTGATTGAAAACGCTGTGGCCAAACTTCCGGAGAAAAGCCGGCAGGTTTACCAACTGGCCTGGGAAGAAAACCTTTCGCACAAGGAAATTGCTGCAAAACTGGGGATTTCAGCCAAAACAGTCGAGAACCATGTGGGCATTGCCCTGCGCAAACTTCGCGAATCGCTAAAACCTTACTACAAACAGATTTTTTTATTGTGGGCGATGACCTTTTTCCTGAAAATTTAACCGATTGGAAAACCCAGTTGTTCGGGCCTGAACACAAACGGGTTGAACTTGTCCGGCCTCCAGTTCATCAATGGAAATTCAAATTTCCTGAAAATTTTCCTTTTTTGATTGAGGGATTTTTTCCCTTTCTGAGACATATAACCGAAAGATAATATTTTATGACTACGCAAAATATACCTTGGGACGCGATTGCTGCACGCTTAAGGAACGAGGCGGATGACGTGGAAAATTGGAAAATTCAGGATTGGCTGGATGAATCGCCTGAAAATCAGGCCTTGCTGACTGAAATAATGAATACCTGGTTGGTCACCCGGAATAAAACCGAATTTTACCAGCCTGATTTGTCTTTCAACTGGCAAAAGCTAATGGATCGGATAAATTATCAGCCCAAGCAAAATTTTAATTTACGCATCCTTTTCAACTGGGGCGCTGCCGCCGCTATACTTGTTTTGGTATTTCTGGGCGGGAAATGGTTTGGTGAGGTTTCCCGTAAACCAATCGCAAAAATTACCTACACCAAAATTATTGCCCCCGAAGGGAATAAATCACAAATCATATTGCCCGACAGTACCCACGTTTGGATGAACTCAGGAGCCGAATTGCAATATCCGTCGAATTTTACTACACAAAACCGGAGCGTTAAAATGAAAGGCGAATGTTTTTTCGAGGTAGAAAAAGATCCGAATCATCCATTTCTGGTACAGGGGTCAGAATTTCAGGTGAAAGTATTCGGGACACGATTCAATGTGCATGAAGACGACAGGTCGGATGCTGCCGATGTGACCCTGGTTTCAGGAAAAGTTGAGTTGTTGGATTTAAACAACCAGCACATTTCGGAACTGAAACCTGGACAGCAGTACGTTTATAACAATGGTGAAGGACATGTGCAAAAAGCCGAGAACCTTGAAGCACTGACTGCCTGGTTAAACAACATGCTGATTTTCGATGATCAGCCATTTGAAGAAGTGATCCATTATCTGGATAAATGGTACGGAGTGAAAATCCATCTCGATCATGACCTGTATTACAAGCACAACTATACGTTTAAAGTGAAAACCGAAAGTTTGCGCGAAGTGCTGGAACTCATTTCAGTAATTACCCCCATTGAGTACCACATTGAAGGTGAACAAGTAACCATTAAATACAAAAGAAAGATGAAGTAACATGGATTAAAAAGAACAGGAAGCGTTCGATGCTCCCTGTTCCTAAGTTAGTTTTATTGTTGAACCGAATTTTTTATGCGAAATGCTTCCTGAGAAAAGTGTTGCATAAAAGATTCAAAAACTAAATCATTCAAAATTATGAAAAAAAAATTAATGCACGTGTGGCGGGTGAACCCGCTTGCAAAAAAAATTCTTTTAACTATGCGACTAACGCTATTCCTAATGGTTTTAGGTGTTTTTAGTGCTTATTCGAGCACTTACGCCCAAAAGACAAGGCTAGACCTGAAGGTTCAAAACACTGAGGTTAAAGATGTCCTGAACCAGATCGAAAATCAAAGTGAATTCTTTTTCATGTACGACAACAAACAGGTCGATGTGGAACGGAAAGTTGACCTGACAGTTCATTCAATGACTATCGATCAGGTACTTGAAAAACTGTTTGAAGGGACTGGCACGAACTTCAAAGTTGTGAACCGGCAAATTTTGCTTTTTCCTGAAAAACAAAACAGTATTATTTCCGAACTGTCGGTAAAAGTTTCCGGAAAAGTGACCGACACTTCTGGGGCTCCGCTCCCCGGGGTATCAGTTACCGTGAAAGGTTCGACCATTGGGACAATAACTGATGTTGACGGGGGCTATTCGCTGCCCAACATTCCGGACAATTCCATTTTGCAATTTTCTTTCATTGGAATGAAATCGCAGGAAGTACCTGTTGCGGGCAAAACGTCAATCAATGTCACGCTTGAAGAAGAAACTGTTGGCATTGAAGAAGTTGTGGCCATTGGTTACGGTACGCAGAAGAAAGTTACGATTACCGGTTCTGTGGTATCGGCAAAAGGCGACGACATAAAACAGGCAGCTACCTCATCGGTAACTAATTCGCTTGTTGGCCGGTTGCCAGGTTTAATTGCCATGAACAGAAGTGGCGAACCGGGCTATGATGATGCTACATTACTGATCCGTGGAAATAATACCCTTGGCGACAACTCCCCATTGATTGTTGTAGATGGAATTGCCGACCGTGCGGGCGGTTTTAGCCATATTGATGTGAACGACATTGAAAGTGTAACCATCTTAAAAGACGCTTCGGCTGCTATTTACGGTTCGCGCGCAGCCAATGGCGTAATATTGGTCACTACCAAACGTGGGAAAGCAGGAAAAGTAGCCATTACCTACTCTCTTGACTATGGTATGAAGTCCCCTACGGTATTGCCCAAGATGTTAAACGCTCATGATTACGCCCAAGCCGAAAACGAAATTGCTATTGGAAATGGGGTGGCGCCAACCTATACTGCTGCTGAGCTCCAAAAATTTCAGGACGGGTCCGATCCACTTCACTATCCCAACACAAATTTTGAAAATACGGTGTTTAGGAAACTCACGCCAACAACAAAACATAATCTGTCTGTTTCGGGTGGTTCAGAAAGGATAAAGTATTTTACTTCAATTGGTTATCAATATGACGATAACATTTATAAGAATAGTGCAAGTAATTACAAACAGTATAGTTTAAGGTCGAACTTTGACATTCAGGCAACCAAAGACTTTAAAGTTTTCGCAAACTTGTCACTGCGCGAGCAAGATGCCAATTCTCCCTACGACGGTGCCGGGGTGCTGTGGAGAAACATTATCCAGGGCGATCCTACAAAGGTTATTTTATGGCCAAATGGGAAACCCAACGCTGTGGCAAACAATTACAACCCGTTAACGGCTACAAACGGAACTACCGGATCTCAAAACAACAACAATACCTACATCAATGCCGACTTAGGTTTTAATTTCGAAATGCCATTCATTACCAAAGGTTTGGGGCTTGATGGCGGTTTGTCTTTTGATAAGTCAAACGGTTTCTACAAATCGTTTCAAAAGGCTTATAACCTTTACACCATCAATAATACTACCGGTGATTACATCCCAATTCAAACTGGCCCGGTTAACGCTAATTTGAATGAGAATATGAACCAGTCGGTAGGTATTACTGAAAATGTTAAATTGAGGTATTCGCGCACCTTTAATACCGTTCATAATGTTAGTGCATTTGTTGGGTACGAACAATATCAAAACAAATATAATTACCTCCAGGCTGCCCGTCAGAACTTTGTATCGCCAATTATTGCCCAGATTTTTGCCGGGCCTGCAAGTACCGCAACAAATGATGGAACAGGAACGGCCAGCGCCCGTCAGAACTTTTTTGGCAGGGCCGATTATTCGTATGCCGAAAAATATCTTTTCCAATTCAACTGGCGTTACGACGGATCGGAAAATTTCCCCCAAAATAACCGCTTCGGATTTTTCCCGGCTGTATCTTTAGGCTGGAGGGCCTCAAGTGAAAAGTTCTGGACAGACAACCTGCCCTTTATCAATTATTTTAAAATCAGGGGTTCAGTCGGAAAAGTGGGGAACGACCATATCCAATACAACGGACAGGACCAACACTATACCTATTTAACAACCTATACTTTCCAGAATCCTGGTCTTTTTGGAGGTTCCAACCCAACACCATACACCGGCATTGGGCAAATACAAACGGCTAACCCGAATGTAACCTGGGAAGTTGGTACTGAATACAATTTAGGATTTGATTCGAAGCTCCTGAACAACGCCATTAATATTGAATTTGATCTGTTTAAACAACGAAGGAATAACATATTGAGCCAGCCAACCGCATCGGTGCCCCAGTATGCCGGACTTTCGCTTCCTGTTGTAAACGATGCAACCACCGAATCGAAAGGATTTGAAGTGAACATGGGTTATACAAAAACCGTTAAAGAGGTCAGGTTTACTGTCGGTGGCAATTTCTCGTATGCACACAGCAACGTGGTAAATATCAATGAGCCAGCCGGTACATTAGAGTGGCAGAGGGTAACAGGAAAACCTATTGGCGCTGCATTCGGCGAGACCGGGCTTTTGTATGAATCAATAGGCATTTATAGGACACAGGCCGATTTGGATAAATATCCACACTTGGCAAATGCCACTTTAGGCGATTTGATATTCAAAGATGTGAACAAAGACGGAAAACTCGACGCAAGCGACAGGGTTCGTCTCGACAAGACCCCAACCCCTCAAATTATATACGGCATTAACCTTAATGCAAACTATAAAGGATTTAATTTGAGTATGTTATGGCAAGGGGCAGCACAATTCTGGCAATATGTATATTATGAAGGAGGCTCAGGTGGTATTGGCAACTGGACCCAGGATTTCTTCAATAACCGCTGGACCCCACAAAATCCAAATGCTTCAGGACCAAAAATGATGGACCGGGAAAATCCGTCATCAGCGCAACCAAATACCTATTTTCTTAAAAACTCATCATATTTGAGACTAAAGAATATAGAATTGTCATACACTTTGCCTCAAAGAATTATATCTAAATTGTCTTTTTCAGACATGAGAATATATTTAAGCGGATATAACTTATTGACATTCACAGGTGTAAAAGATGTTGACCCGGAAGAATCAGCTAGCAATCAGAGCTATGCCGGTTGGACCAATATTCAGTCAAAAACTTACAACCTGGGGTTAAGTATAACATTCTAATTTTAAAATCTATGAAAAATATATTTTATAAAATCAAACTATTCATTGCAGGATTTTGTCTTTTGCTTCTTGGCTCCTGCAGTCAAAATATTTTGGACATAACTCCAACAAATGCAATCTCTGATGCGTCGGTTTGGTCCGATCCAAGCTTGGTAAATGCTTTTGTGAATGCCCGATACAGTCAAATATCACACGGTTGGTATTCTGAATCGTGGGTAAGTTCAATGTGTGATGAAACATGGCTTACCTGGGCGCGCGATACCGATCCCATTAACGAGAGCTATTCGAGCCCAAGTTTTATAGGTTCTATGAATGGCGGGCACTGGGGCGAAAACGGCCGCCGATGGGATAATATTTGGAATAACATTGCAAACTGCAACATTTATTTCGACAATGTAGGCAAGGTCGCTTATCCTGACACCACGGTTCGGGCAACTTTAAGCGCCCAGGTGAGGTTTATCCGTGCGTTCAATTTTTGGGATTTGGTCCAACGTTGGGGAGGGCTTCCAATTATTACAAAAAGCCACAATTTAAACACCGTTTCAGAAATTGCCAATGTAAAACGGAACACTTATCAGGAGTGCATCGATTTTTTGGTATCTGAACTCGATAAGGCTGCGGCTGTTTTACCTGCAAAATATTCATCAGGCAACGATTACGGCCGGGCTACAAGTGTGGCTGCATTGGCCCTTAAATCGAAAATTTTGCTTTATGCGGCAAGCCCTTTGATGAATGACCCACGGAGCGACGACCCCGGCTTACTGGTACATTATGCAAGCCCGCAGGGCCAGGCTGGATGGCAAAAGGCCGCTGATGCAGCCCAGGCTGCTATTACGGCAGCTACTTCAGCCGGATACGCTCTTTATAACAAATATCCCAGCGATGTTAAAAAGAATTACACCCAATTGTTTTTAGACGGAGGCAATTCGGAGGTGCTTTTCGACCGCGAAGGCGGCGCCAGCTCTACCGGTACAAATCTTGGCTATCTCGACGAAGCCAACGGACCTAACGGTTATGGAGGATGGGGCGGAAATACCCCAATTTCTGAATTCGTCGACGATTTTGAAATGGCCGATGGTTCAAAATTTAGTTGGAACAGCGCCGATAGTATCACTCCATTCCAAAACCGCGATCCTCGCCTGTCTGCCTATGTATTGTGCAATGGTGATGTATGGCAGAACCGCACACTGGAAACTTTCTGGTTTACAAAACCTGATGGAAGCCAATCGGGTGGGCAAGACACCAAATATGGCGCCAATCAGTGGAATACCAGCCAAACGGCTTACAACATGCGTAAATATTTAGATGAAACGTATTCCTACGGAACATGGAGTTTCAAACCGAGGAACTGGATCTGGCTCCGACTTGGCGAACAATACCTCAATTTGGCAGAAGCACAGTATAATTTAGGCAATATGGCTGCATCGCAGGCAGCATTAAACGTAATTCGCGACCGGGCACACATGCCTGAAATAACTTCTACCGGAACCCAGTTATGGAATGATATTGTATATGAAAGGCGGGTTGAACTTGCTTTTGAAGAACATCGGTATTTTGATGTCCGCCGCTGGGAAATTGCCCCGACAGTGCTAAACAGGGACGCTACCGGTTTGGTAATTATGCGAAAAGGGGATGGCACTTCCACTTCACCATATACGTTTAGTTATCGTCCCGGGAAAGTGGTCGAACATCGGATATTCTTGCCGAAATTGTACTGGTTGGCAATCCCTCTGGATGAAATTACCAAAAACCCCAACTTGCAACAAAATCCAGGATACTAATCTGAATTATTTTGAATGAAACCGGGTTGTCGGGAAAGTTAATTTCTTTGTGAAAATCAATGGAGAAAATTTTTAAATGCAATTCATTGATTCCTCATTCAATGTAACTTTTCGGGCAACCCTTTTCTTTTTTCCTGAAATTCAGGCGATAATTCGAACCGGATTCAAGTTTTTAAAATCATGTGTTTGACAACAGATATATTCATTCGCAAAGCTTTGCGAACGTTTCCCCTTCTTTTCACTTTTGGAAATCTGGTTTTGTTTACTGAGTTTTGTTTCTCAATTTATATCTAACTAACAATGAAATGAGCACGATTCCGGGAATCACCAAACGAAATGAACATTTTCCCATCATGCGAATTCCATGTGGCAATTAAAAAACAAAATCTAAACACATGAAAACAAAATTATTTTCGTTTTTGTTCTTACTGATTATCAGCATTTACAACCCGGTATCGGCACAGCCGGTCAACGCTTCAGGCACCTGGAAAGCCGATATCGAAACACCGGTCGGGTTGTTCAAATATACCTGGATCATTCAGCAGGATGGCGAAACCCTCTCCGGGAAAATCCTGCGCGACAAGGACAATGAAAAAAGCGAAGTGGCTTTAACCGAAGGAAAAATAAAGGATGGAGCTGTTTCGTTTGTCGAAATGCTTTCTATGCAGGATCAGGAAATTAAAATCAGTTACTCCGGAAAAATTGACGGAAACGAGATGAAACTTACCCGGCAGGTTGGCGATTTTGCTACCGAACAGGTAACCGCCAAACGTGAAAATCCGGAAAACCACGAAAAAGCAGCAAACAATGAAGTCCGCCGCAACCTGATGAGACCCGTTGTGTTGGGCCCCGACGATAAAGCGGCTTTTCCGCCTGCCCCGGAAGGGTTCGACAAGGTTCGCGAAAACATCCCGCACGGGAAAATTGAAACCGTTGAATATCAGTCGAAAACCGTTGGTGCGACTCGCAAGATGATGATTTACACGCCCCCGGGCTTTTCGGCCAGCAAAAAATATCCGGTTCTTTACCTGTTGCACGGCATAGGCGGCGACCATCTGGAATGGTACAACAACGGCCATCCGGAGGTAATCCTGGATAATTTATACGCCGACCATAAACTGGTTCCGATGATTGTCGTCCTTCCAAATGGCCGCGCCATGAAAGACGACAGCCCCAGCGGGAACATTTACGACGCCGAAAAAGTGAAGGCATTCGAAAACTTCGAACAGGATTTGCTCAAGGATGTGATCCCCTTTGTCGAATTGAAATATCCGGTTATTGCCAACCGCGAAAGCCGCGCCATTGCCGGACTTTCGATGGGTGGCGGGCAGTCGCTCAACTTTGGCCTTGGCAACCTCGGTACTTTTGCCTGGATTGGTGGATTTTCGTCGGCGCCCAATACCAAAGCTCCTGAAGTTTTAATCCCCAACCCGGCAGAAACAGCAAAAAAACTGAAACTGCTCTGGATTTCGTGTGGCAACGAGGATGGCCTGATTTCGTTCAGTCAGAGGCTTCATCAGTATTGCAAGGAAAACAATGTGCCGCACATCTGGCAGGTTGAACCAGGCAAACACGAATTTCCGGTCTGGAAAAACGATTTGTACAACTTTTCGCAACTGCTATTTAAATAGCTGCTTCAAACGTTTAAAACCTCAAAATCTTTCTTCAGGAGTAATAATTAA
>JBBIHV010000149.1:0-1622 GCA_037446835.1 Sunxiuqinia sp.
TTTGGAATAATGCCAAACCGAACAGTCTGGAATTGACAACTTGTTGACTATTTCCCGTAACAACATAATTTCTTCCACCTCATTAAAAGTAGAACCAGCAACGACCAATCTTCCACTTCCAACCAATTCTTTGATGATTTCCTCTTGATCTGGTTCTTCAATCTCACCAACAACAAAATCAGTAGTGTGAACCTCATAAGGTAGTTGAAAAAATTGTTCAATTAATTCTGCATGAATCAAGTCAATAAAGAGGTTTGTATCGGTGACAACTATCTGCATTAAATGAAGCTAAGGTTAGTTTTTAATGCATTGACTGATTGATTGGATAATACAGATGCCTTACTAAATGAGATCAATTCCTGAGCAAGTCCTTTATACAAAAGTTGATTGAACCGATAGGAGGTTTCAGCAGCCTTGTATCGTGGCTCATCAACCTGTTTTTTCAAATCCGGGAATTGTTTTATCTTGATAAAAAAGCTGGTCATTTTTGCCTGAAGAATAATGTCAAGATCCTTTGCCCGATACATGATGGCCTGAATGCTAATACCCCACTCCTTTTGAATTTCTACAAGTTCTTGTAAATAAATCATCTTTCTGGAATACCCTAATTCTGAAATCATTTTATTTCTCGGGATCAGGATAGCTCCGGCAAAACGGTTACAGGCATTTTCAATTTCTTTGTCGGTTAAGTTTTGATTGTGCGACAAGAGCAAATGCCCCAGTTCATGTAAAAGGGTAAACCGCTTCCGTTCAATCGGAAAATTCTGGTTCACAACGATTACCGGAATTTTATTGTCAACAAAGCTTGAAAGTCCGTCAAACTCGATGGGTTCGTCAACCTCAACCACTTTAATGAAATTATCTTCAAGCATTTCAATAATCGAAGAGATGGGGTTGAGGCCTAAATCCCATACTTGCCTGAGCGTTTCGGCAGCAATTTCAATGTCTTGAAAATTCTGAATATTGATGTTGGCAATCGGATTGGTAAATTGATTATCGACCAACAAGAGATTTTCCAATTCCAAATACCTTTCCAAGCGATCAATTACCCGATATTTGATCGAATCAATGGTTTTGCTTCCCAGTTTTGCTTTTTTCCGGAATGCTACTTCCTGCAATTCAACCGTGGGTTTCCGGAACAGGTAATCAACTTTAACATTTAAGGCTTTTGATAATTTTATCAGGTTGGAGCTGTCTGGTTTCATTACTCCATTCTCGTAGCGTGAAATGGCATTCTTGCTAAGTCCTGACAATGAAGCTAATTCGTCCATACTTAACCCGGCCATTTTCCGGGCAGTGGCTATTCGTTGTGCAAAAGCAGTTTCCATGTTTGATTGATTGATTGTTGACAAAATAACAAATTTAATAACAATTTGTCAACAACAGTCGTGGTGTTTGATAACAGATTTAATGCAAGTTTATTTCTTCCCATACCTCGCCCCCTCATCGGCCACCATCCTCACCTCATCATCTGCTTTCAGCCTTTTGCTTTTGCCGCCTTTCTCCAATCCTTCTTTTGCCCGTTTAATTTGCTCCAGCAAATCCCTTGCATCGCCATCGGTGGGGAGTTGCGCTACCAGTTCGCCACGAAAGGCTTTGGCCAGCAGGGCTTGTGGCAATTG